>JAEUJG010000439.1 GCA_016794765.1 Spirochaetaceae bacterium
AAAAGATCCTGGCCCTTGACTGCAGGATCCTCCTCGTCGCGCTCGGATCCCGAAGCGCGGCCGCGGCCGTCGAGGCGGAACGCCCGGGCCTGGCCATAGGCATGGACGCCCCCGCGGCCCAGCCCGAAGCCGCCTTCCGGATCGAGCCGGACGACAAGGGCCTGGCGCGCGCCCTCGCCTCCCTGGCGCGGCAAGACGCGTTCCCGGCCGGGGGCAGCCTGCTTTTCGTGCCCGCGCGGCTACTTGCTGGCGATTCGGCGAGCGGCTATCGCGCCGGACCCCGGAACCTCGCGCTTTTTCTGAAAGAGGCGGTGGCCGCGGAAGCGAAACCTGCCGATACTGAATAGTGGCCCGCTTTCCCGGCGGCCGAGGGCCCGGCGCGCGCCCGATTGCCCTATTCGCGTCCGGGAAACTATTTGACAAAGGTATGGGGCGAAAATATAATCGTATGCAACCGCCGGCCCAGGTCCGCGGTACCGATAAAGGAGTTTCAAGGATGAAACAGAACTTTGCCCGGGCGCTCTGCCTCACCTTCGTTCTGCTGTCGCTCGTCGGCGTAGGGAGTCTGTTCGCGGACGAGAATACGGTAAACCTCGAATCGGTGGTCATCCAGAACTTCGACGATCCCGCGAAGGAGCCTTGGTTCCTCCTCGGAAGCAAGTTCTCCACGGCCGGATTCCCCAAGATAAGCTACGTCAAGAGCTGGCCCATTTCGCTCTACGGCACGAACAGCGAGGGCAAGGATCTCAGGGTCCTGGGCGTGGCCACCCTCTTCGACCGCAAGGAATACAACTGGGTCGACCTGGTTCCCGGCACCAAGACCGGCGAAGGCAACGACGTCAAGTACGCGCCCAAGGAGCTTCCCCTCCCCGGCCGCGTCAAGATGCTCGACATGTGGGTCTGGTCCGGCAACTACGACTACTATCTCGAGGCCTTTGTCCGCGACTACAAGGGCATCGTCCACATCATCCCGATGGGCGACCTCAACTTCGTCGGCTGGAAGAACCTCAGGATCAACATTCCGGACAACGTGCCCCAGTCCAAGAAGTACCTGCCCAAGCGCGAGAGCCTCGACCTCGTGAAGTTCAGGATCTGGACCCGCCCGACCGAGAGCGTGGCCCTCATGACCAGCGACCCCGCGGCCACCGACCTCGACCGGTCCGTCAAGTTCTACATCGACAACATCAAGGTGCTCACGGACACCTTCGAGACCCTCTTCGACGGCGACAATCTCCAGCGGCCCGACGTGCTCAAGGAAGCATGGGGCTCCGGCGAGAAGAAATAAGGGAGGACGAACATGAAGAACCCCACCAAAGCCCTGCTCGCCCTCGCGGTTTTCGCCATGGTCGCGGGCCCCGTTTTCGCCCAGGCCGCCGGGACCGCGCCCGCCGCCACGCCGACCCCGGCGAGCGCCGAGATCGCCACGCCCGACCCGAACAAGATCGGCGTCGACACCGCCCAGCAGAAACTCAAGGAAGTCTCCGTCGACAAGTTCGAAGCCGCCGGCTTCTGGAACGCCTACATTTCCGCCGACGAAGGCTACATCCAGGCCCGCCTCTTCGAGGGCGGTCCCGCCGCCAAGGCGAACGAGCCGATCCCGGACGAGCGCTATGTCGGCATCGACCCCAAGGTCGCCGACAAGTACGTCCTCGGCGTCAGGACCGATTTCTACCGCCGCGGTTTCAACGAGTTGCTCATCGTCGCCAAGCGCCCGATCCCCGTCGAGGGCATCACCAAGACGATCTCCGTCTGGGTCGCCGGCCGCAACTACAACCACCTCCTCAAGCTCGTCGTCCAGGACTTCTTCGGCAACCGCTTCGAGCTCCCCCTCGGCAAGCTCAACTTCCAGGGCTGGAAGAAGCTTTCCGTGGCCATTCCGCCCCAGAATCCCGACAACAGGACGGGCATCGTCCAGCGGAACTTCCACTACGCCAACCACATGGGCATCAAGATCGTCGGCTTCAAGGTCGAGTGCGATCCCATGGAGGCCTTCGGCATCTACTACATCTACTTCGACGACATGCGCGCGGTGACCGACCTCTTCGCCGAGGACAACCGGGATCCGGACGACATGGTCGATTCCTGGTAATGGGCCCAGGGGCCTGAAAAAAGGAAGGGCTCTCCTCGACGAGGAGAGCCTTTTTGCTAGCCATGGGCGAACGCGACTACTTCGACTTCCTGCGGCGGGTCTATTTCTTCAAGGACCTGGCCGACGACGAGATCCGCCTCGTAGCGGGCTCCTGCGCGGAAGAGGAACACGGCCCCGGAGAGGTCCTCTTCGTCGAGGGCTCGACCGCCGACCGCTTCTACATCGTGATCGAGGGCCGGGTCGAGGTCTGGAAAAACTACTACGACCCGAAGCCCGACCTTTTGGCCGTGCACGGGCCCGGCCACTTTTTCGGCGAGATGGCGCTGATCGACGAACTCCCCCGGAGCGCCACGGTCGTCGCCAAGGACCAGATCCGCGTCCTGTACCTCTACCGGGACGACTTCCGCCGCCTCATCCGCTCCCGCGCCTCCATCGCCCTTTCCGTGATGACCTCGATCTCCTTCATGATCCGCAGCTCCAACGAGGTCTTCGTGGAGGACCTGCGCAAGCGGAACGAGGAGCTCGAGCGGGCCTACGCCGAGCTGGAGCGGGCCCAGACCGAAAGGCTAAAGAACGAGCGGCTCTCCACGCTCGGCAAGTTCTCCTCCCTCATCCTCCACGACATCCGGAATCCCCTCTCCATCCTGAAGGGCCAGCTCCAGCTCATGGAGATCCAAGCCGACGAGCCCGAAAAGCTCCGCGGCCGCATCGGCGCGAGCCTGGCGGAGGTCGGCCGGCTCGAGCGCCTCGCGAGCGAGTTCCTTGATTACTCCCGCGGCGAGATCCGCCTGGACATGGCCGTCGCGCGGCCGGGCGAGCTCATCGTCCGCGTGGCCGAGGGCATGCGCGAGCGCCTCGAGAAGGCCGGCGTGGCGAGCGCGATCGACATCGCCTACGACGAGCCGGTCATCCTCGACGCGGAGCGCGTCGCCCGGGCGCTCTACAACGTCACGGACAACGCGCGCAAGGCGATGGCCGCCACCGGCGGGAGCCTCTCCCTGCGGTCCTTCCGCGAGGGGGAGTTCCTGGTCTTCGAGGTGGCCGACACCGGCGAGGGCATGACGATGGAGGTCCTCTCCCACGTCTTCGAGCCCTTCTATTCGGCCTCGGGACAGGGCGGCACGGGACTGGGCATGCTCATCGTCAAGAACATCGTCGAGGCCCACGGCGGCTCGGTCCGCCTTTCCTCCGCTCCCGGCGAGGGCACCCGGGTCCAGCTGGCCTTCCCCCTCCGGGCCTGAGCGGCCACTTCCCGCGAGCACCCCCCTCCCCCGGGCCCGGCGCCGCGCTTTTTGCGGACCGCCCCCTCCGTGGATTATAGTGAAACGGATGGAGGCACCATGCGCAAATTCTTGGTTATCTCGGTATTGGCCCTCACGGCAGCGGTCGCCCTCGGCGCCCAGGACCTCGTTCCCGGCCCGGGCAAGCCGGTCGCCGATGGCGTGGTCGCCGCCGGGGAGTACGCCCTGGTCCGCGAGCTGTCCGGAATGAAGCTGCACCTGTCGCTGTCGGCGGACGGCAAGACGCTGGGTGTCGGACTCGTCGCGCCCACCAAGGGCTGGGTCGCGGTCGGGCTCGGCAGCAGGGTGATGGACGGGGCCTTCATGGTCCTGGCCTTCGACGCCGGCGGCAAGCCCTCGGTCAGCGAGCAACGGGGCGCGGGGCGGTCGCACTCGCCGCTCACGGGCAGCGTCCTGGGCGCGAGCGCGGTCAAGGAGGCGGGCGAGTCGACGACCCTCGAGTTCTCCGTCCCGCTCTCAGGCCTCGTCGCGGGCGGCAAGCTGGGTCTGGTGCTGGCCTACGGCACGGCGGACAACTTCACGAGCCGGCACGCGGCCCGGGTCGGCGCCGAGCTCGGCGTCAAGCCCTGAAGTCGCCCGGGCCGAAGACCGCCCGGACGTTGGACGCCACCGTCGCGGCGAGCTCCGCCGGGGAGACGCCGCGAAGGGCGGCCGCGGCCTCGTAGCTGCGCGCGATGTCGAGGGGCGAGGAGGGGCGGCCGCGACGGGGTTCGGGGTTCATGTAGGGCGCGTCCGTCTCGAGGAGGAGGCGAGCGGCCGGGACGACGGCCAGGGCCTCGCGCAGGTCCGCGGCCTTCTTGTAGGTGAAGTTGCCGGCGAAGGAGACATGGCAGCCGAGCTCCAGGAAGGCCTCCGCCTCCTTTAGCCGGTAGCCGAAGCAATGGATCACGACCGGCGCGGAGAGCCGCGCGGCCGCGAGGATGGCCAGGGTGTCGGCGAAGGCCTCGCGCGAGTGGACGACGAGGGGCAGGCCCCCGGCGGCCGCTAGTTCGATCTGGCCCTCGAAGAGGCGCCGTTGCGCCTCCACGCTCCCGTCCATGTGGTGATAGTCGAGGCCGCATTCCCCCACCGCGGCGGCCCGTCCGCCCGCCTCGGCCAAGGAGGCGGCCAGCC
>JAEUJG010000449.1 GCA_016794765.1 Spirochaetaceae bacterium
TTTGCATCACCTTCTCGCCGAATTCCTTGGAGTTGGATACGAGCGCGCCGCCTATTTGGGCGAAACGGAGGGAATCGAGGAGGTCGACCTCGGCGCAGGAAATGCGGAATTTCGTCCTGAGCCTCTCCTTCGTCATCGTGACCACGCGGCGCTTGTCCTTGATCGAGGAGGCTTCCGGTATCTCGATGATGATCTGGATCATCGAGACGACCATCATCTATCGCTGCCCCTCGCGTCCCCGTCGAGAAGTCCCTCGAGCTCGGCCTCGCCGGTCGGCGTCTCCGCGTAACCGGCTTCCCGGATGCGCGAGGCCGCGGCGAGCAGCGAGGGTCGGTCGTCGGCGAGGTCCATCGCCTCGTCGGCGCCGAAGGCGTCGTCGCCCGCGTCTTCCGGGACCCCGACCGAAAAGTCCATGGGATCTTCGGCCGGATCCTCCGCGGTTTCGCCGGAAGAGGCGGGCTCGGGCTCGCCGCGTCCCGGGTAAAGGAGGGCCTCGTCTTCGCGCCGCCCGTCCACGTATTCGGCGAGGGCCAGGGAGAGGAGGTAGGGCTCCTCGGTCTCGCGGCCGGGGGGCGGGAAGAGCCCGCCGCGGTCGCCGCCGCCGCGGAGGAGGGCCAGGGCCGCCTTGGTCGGCCTCGCGACGCCGACGGCGAAATAGGGGCCGTAGCCGAGGACGACCGCCAGGAAGGCGGCCAGGGCCGCGAGGGCGGAGGCCAGGGAGGCGGCCGCGCGGGCGCGGTTCTCCGAGGTCAGCGAGAAAAAGGCCTCCACGCCGGCGCCGCCGACGAGATAGCCGATTTCGTCGGGACCGAAGCGGCTGCGGAAGTCGGCGGCCGAGTAGCGGGTATAGACGACGGTGGGGCCGTCGCGGACGAGGAGGAGGTCGGCGTCTATGGCGGCGACGGCCTCGGCGGCGTCGGGGCCGCGGGAGGACTCGAGGCTCGCGAGGGTGGCGAGACGCTTGCCTTCCAGCGCCTTGCGGGCGTCGGGCCAGGCGCCGAAGGAGGCGGCCGCCTCGATGAGGAGGGCCGCGAGGACGGCGCCGCCCAGGGCCATGCCGCCGGCGCGGGCGAGGTGGCGGCGCATCGAAACGCCGAGCCTTTCGCCGCCGTGGCGGAGGAAGCGGAGGAGGCGCAGGCTCCTGAGGAGCCGCAGGCTGCGGAGGAGGCGCATGGCGCCGGCCGCTCCGACGACGGAGACGGCGGGATGGGCGCCGGCGAGGCTGCCGAAAAGGAAGGGGCCCGAGACGAAAACCAATATCGGGAGGGAGGAGAGGCCGTCGATCCAGCCGCCGTCGGCGAGGTACTCGCGCGTGTCGCCGTCGAGGGAGGCCAGGGCGAGCCTGGCGGCGAACTCGGCCGCGAAGATCAGGTCGAAGGCGGCGCTCGCCAGGGCCAAGGCCCGGCGGAGCGGCCATCCCGCGCCCCCGGCCGCGACGCCCTCCTCGACGAGGACAAGGAGGACCGCGAGGAGGATGAGACTGTCGAGCGCGACGCGAAGCGTCCGCGCCAGGGCGCCGTTGTTTGTTTTCATCCTGTGTTCCGGGACCGAAGGCTTTACGACC
>JAEUJG010000454.1 GCA_016794765.1 Spirochaetaceae bacterium
TCGAGACGGGGAACCGGGAGCAGGCGATGCTCGACATGGCCCACCTCTACCAGAACATGACGATGCGCAACCGCTCCAACGGCGGCTACGAGGTCGGCGTCACGGACCTCTGGCGCTTCTGCGAGAGCTTCAAGGCGGACATGGTCATCATGTACGAGCACATCGGCTGCAAGGCGATGGCCGGCTACCACGGCATCTTCGAGCAGCAGGCCCGGGAGCGCGGGATCAAGCTGGTATGGGTGACCCACGGCCTCATGGATCCGCGCGCCGCCTCGCGCAAGGCGATGCGCACCGAGGTGAACCGCTACATGCGCACCGTGCTCGGCGAGGCGCCCCTCGACCCGAGCCTCGAGGACTTTGACGACTCGAACGCCTGGTGAGGCACCCCTTAAGGCCGGCGGCGGCCGTCCCTCCCGGGCGGCGGCCGTCCGCCCCGGCCGGCGGGGCCAGCATTGACGCAAGGAGAATACTACAATGAACTATTACGCGGGTTGCGACGCCGGAAGCACGTACACGAAGTGCGTGATCGTGGACGAGACGGGGAGGATGGTGTCCTCGGTGACGAGCCGAAGCCGCATCAATCCGGTCCTGAGCGCGCAGGCGGCGCTGGACGAGGCGGTGGCCAAGGTGCCCGGCCTCAAGGAGGCCAAGGACCTGGCCTACCTGGTCGGCACGGGCTACGGGCGCAACAAGGTGCCCTTCGCCGACGAGAACATCTCGGAGATCAGCTGCCACGCGATGGGCGTGCACGTCGTGGATCCGGGCGTGAAGTCGATCCTCGACATCGGCGGCCAGGACGTCAAGGGCATCTCCATCGACAAGGACGGCACGGTGCTCAGCTTCGCGATGAACGACAAGTGCTCCGCGGGCACCGGCCGCTTTTTCGAGGCGATGGCCAACGCCTTCGAGCTGCCCCTGCCCGAGTTTTCCAAGCTCTCGCTCAAGGCGAAGAACGTCATCCCCATCACGGCCCAGTGCACGGTGTTCGCCGAGAGCGAGGTCATCTCCCTCGTGGGCGAAGGCAAGCCGATGGACGAGATAGCCGCCGGCATCCAGCTCTCCGTGGCCAAGCGCTGCTTCGTGATGGCGAAGAAGGCCGCGGCGACGGACAGCATCACGCTCACCGGCGGCTGCGCCAAGAACGACGGCCTCAAGCACGCGCTGGAGCGGGTGCTGAAGATCAAGGTCGTGGACCTGCCCGTAGACCCCCAGCTCATGGGCGCGCTCGGCGCCGCCGAATACGCGCGCCAAAAGGGCCGCGCCGCCGTCAAGGCCTAAGGAGACCGCATGAAAGCCCTCGTCATCGTCGCCGCCGTGGCGCTGTCCCTCTTCCTCCTCAGCCTCGTGGTCTACTTTTTCAACCTGGACATGAAGCTGGCCGCCAAGCTCCAGCCGATCTTCCTCAGGCGCTACGGCAGGCTGAAGCGGGACCGACGCCTCTAGCGATGGAGCTCTACGACCGGATCGTCGAAGAAAGCCTCGCCCTCCTCGAGGGCCTGCCCGGGCGTCGCCTGGAGCCGCCCGCGCCCGGCGCGGTCTGGCCCGACGCGGGGGAACAGAACCTCATCCTGCGGGGAGAGATGGCCTACGAGCTCGGCGGCGGCGCGTTGGGCGCCGTCGGCGGATTGGCGCTGACCTCCTCCGCCGAGCTCGTCCCCCGCGACGAGCTTTGGCTCCACGGCCAGGACCTGGGCGAAATCGCGGAGGACCGCGCCTACGCGCGCCTCACTTTCCTCCGGGTCGCCGAGGGCGGCCTCGGCGAGGGGGACGCGGCCTACGCCGCGATCCGCAGGATCGAGAACACGCGCTACCACGTCAGGCCCAAGGGCTACATGGCCCGGGTCTCGGCCGCCGCCGAGCGCGAGCCCGTGCGCGTCGGCCGCGCTGCCCTGGCGGAGGGCCTCGACTTCGCCAAGGTCGGCGGCCTCTTCCTGGAGGGCTACCGCCGGAATCCCGCGGTGCTGGCGGCCAAGCTGGTCTTCGTCACGCTGCCCGACTTCCCCTACGGCGAGCTGGCGCGGCTGGCGCGCCGGGCGGAGGCGATCACGGAATCGCTCAACCTCATCCTGAAGAACCTCAAGATGGACTGCGCCTCCTGCGGCCTCAAGCCCGTTTGCGACGAGGTGGAGGGCCTCAGGGACCTGTACTTTTCGCGCGCGGCGGGCTAGCGGGGCGGCCGGCTTGTTGGGGGCCGGGCCGGCGGGTTGGCGGTCTGGTGAGGCGGCCGGATTGTGGCCGGGCCGGCGGGTTCGCTAGGCCGGCGGTACGGCGGTCTGGTGGGGCGGCCGGAACGCGCCCCGCCCCGCCATGGCGCGGGGAAAAAAGAAGAGCCGGGCGGCGAGGCCCGGCTCTTTTGGTTTAGTTGGTACTGATTCGCGCCGTAGGGCCGCCCGTCACTTGCCCTGCCCGGCGAAGAGGCGCGTTACCGGCTTGAGGGCAATCATCGCGCCGCGCTTCATCATGCTCGGGCCGACGACGCCGAGCACCAGCTTCTCGAAGGGGCCGCCGTGGACGTCGGTCTTGCGGACGAGCTTGACCGCGTCGAAGGCGCATTTGGTCGTGCAGATGCCGCAGCCGACGCACATGTACTGGTCCACGATGGTCGCTCCGCAGCCAAGGCAGCGCTCGGTCTCCTTCTTGAGCTGTTCCTCCGTGAAGGTCCCGCGGAGGTCCTTGAAGGTGGTCGTGGCCTTGGCCGCGTCCCCGTGGGCCGGCTTCTGGCGCGGCGCGGCGTCGTAGCCGCCGATCTCGGCGTTCTTCCTGTCGAGCTCCTTGTACTGCCGGCGGTCGCGGCCGAGCACCAGGCTCTGGCCGTCCTGGACGAAGCGGTGGATGGAGACCGCGCCCTCCTTGCCCGCCGCGATGGCGTCGATCGCGAACTTGGGGCCGGTGAGGGCGTCGCCGCCCGCGAAGACGTCGCGCTCCGCGGTCTGGTAGGTGAAGGGGTCGGCCTTCACGGTGCCGTTGCGGTTGAGCTCGACCTTGGCTCCCTCGAGGAGTTTGCCCCAGAGGATGGACTGGCCGATGGAGAGGATGACGTTGTCGCAGGCGAGGGTTTTCAGTTCCTTCTCGTCGTAGCTCGGATTGAAGCGGCCCTCGGCGTCGAAGATCGAGAGGCACTTCTTGAAGACGACGCCCTTGACCGCGCCGCCCTCCACGAGGATCTCCTTGGGGCCCCAGCCGTTCATGAGGGCGATGCCCTCGTCCAGGGCCTCTTCGATCTCGTCGGCCGCGGCCGGCATGAGCTCCCGGCTCTCGAGGCAGGCCATCGCGACCGAGGAGGAGCCGGCGCGGAGGGCGCTCCGGGCCACGTCGATCGCGACGTTGCCGCCGCCGATCACGAGGGTCGCGCCGGAGAGCCCGGCGTCCCCGCCCAGGTTGACGGCGCGGAGGAAGTCCACGCCGGTCTGGACGCCCTTCGCGTCCTCACCCAGAATGCCGACCTTGCGGCCGCCCTGGGCGCCGACGCCGAGGTAGAAGGCCTTGTAGCCTTCCTTGCGCAGGTCGGCGAGCGTGAGGTCCTTGCCGACCTCGACGCCGGTCTTGAAGGTGACGCCCATCGCGCGGAGGACGTCGATTTCCGCCTCCACGATGTCCTTTTCGAGGCGGAAGGAAGGGATGCCGAGGGTGAGCATGCCGCCGAGCTTCGTCTCCTTCTCGAAGACGGTGACGGGGTAGCCCTGGCGGGCCAGGAAGTAGGCGCAGGAGAGGCCGGCGGGGCCGGCGCCGATCACGGCGACCTTTTGGGTGAAGGGCTTGCCGATCGTGTTGAGCATCGGCGGCACGTAGCGGGTCTTCGCGTCCAGGTCCTGCTGGGCGATGAACTTCTTGATCTCGTCCACCGCGACCGCCTCGTCCAGCTCGCCGCGCGTGCAGGCTTCCTCGCAGCGGCGGTTGCAGATGCGGCCGCAGACGGCGGGGAAGGGGTTCTCCCGCTTGATGAGCTCAAGGGCCTCCTGGTACTTGCCTTGCGCGGCGAGCTTGATGTAGCCCTGGACGCCGATGTGGGCCGGGCAGTTGGTCTTGCAGGGCGCCGTGCCCGTCTCCACGACGGAGACGCGGCTCGTGCGGAAGTCGGGGTTCCAGCGGGCCTTGCCCCAGACGGTGTTCCGGGGATGGTCGTGCTTGAAGTCGGTGACGACCGGCGTCTTGGAGCAGAGCTTCTGCCCGAGCTTGAGGGCGTTGACCTGGCAGTTCTCGACGCAGCGTCCGCAGGCGACGCACTTCCCGGCGTCGATTTCGGAGACGAAGTTCGAGCGGACGAAATCGAAGGCGTTGTAGTACTCGCCGACGCGGAGCGAGAAGCAGGAGCAGCCGCAGCAGTTGCAGATGGCGAGGGCCTTGCCGGGGCCGTCGAGGTTGGGCGTCTGGTGGACGAGGCCGTTGTCCTCCGCGCGCTTCAGGATGGCGTAGGCCTCGTCCTTGGTGATCTGGCGGGCCTTGCCGGTGCGGATGAAGTATTCGGCGCCGTCGTTGAGCTGGATGCACATGTCCGTCTCGAGGTGGCCGCAGCCCTCGCCCATGAGGCGGCGCGAGCGGCGGCAGGTGCAGTCGGAGACCGAGAGGATGTAGGCGTCCTCGACGAACTTGGAGACCTCCTCGTAGCTGCGGGCTACGGTCTCGCCGGAGATCGCCTTCTCCACGGGGAGGACGCGCATGAGGCCGTTGCCGACCGGGGTGTTGGGGGCCAGCATCGCGGTGCGGCGGCGCGTGTATTCCTCGAAGCACTCGCCGAGGACAGGGTACTTCTCCGCGTTCGCCTTGTTGGCGACCATCATCTCCATGATGCCCGGCACCCAGATGGGGAGGAAGTACTGGTCCACGCCCTTCTCCGAGTAGACCTTGCAGAAGCCGACGTCGGCGAGCTTCTCGAGCTGTTCGTGACAGTAGGCCTCGGGCTTGCCCACCTTGGCGGCGACCTCCGCGGCCGTCAGCGACTTCCGCACCTTGAGGCCGAGGCCGACCTCCGCCATCTCGTCGGTGACGACCGGAACGAGGATCTTGTACTCCGGATCGTTTTCCGTGATGCCGGTGTAGGTCAGCGATTCGATGCTGACCTTGTTCGCCAGCTTCATGATCAAGGGTCTGGATGCCATGCTCTTCCACTCCTGTCGCGGCGTCGTCCCGAAGGTCTTCGGTGACGATATACGATATACTAGTAATTAATAGCAGAATTTCCGGCTGCCCGGTTCGTGCTTTTTTTATAATAAGGCGGATCGCGTCCTTGTCAAGGAATATCGACGCGGGTGTCATTATTCGGACACGGGAAGGCCTCCGCGTCCCTTTCGGCCGCGGCCGGGGAAAATAAAATGACAGTTGTGAGGGTTGGTGTCCCCGCCCGCGGGGGGGCGCAGGACGGCCCGTGCGGATTGGAGTCCCGGTCGCCGGCCGGCGCCGCCGCGCGCGCCGGCGGTCGGGGGGCCGCCGGCGGCCTTTGCTTTTTCCGCGTCCGGGACCTATGCTGGATGCATCCAATCCACGTCGAGGTCTTCGTGACATTGCCGTCAGCCGCGATC
>JAEUJG010000468.1 GCA_016794765.1 Spirochaetaceae bacterium
GCGCCGGGTTCCGCCAGGTCGGCGCGGAGGACGACCGCCTCGCCGGCGCGCGCTCCCTCGAGCGAAGCCCGGGTCGCCTCGAGCCTGTCCCCGCTCCTGCCCACGAGGACGAGGCCCCATCCGGCCTTGGCGAGGAGCCGGGCGAATTCGCGGCCGATGCCGCCGGAGGCGCCCGTGACGAGCGCCCAGTCCTTGTCGCTTTTCATGAGAGGGAGTATACGCGACTCTCCCGCGAAAGCAAGTCCGCGACCGGGGCCCCGAGCTCCGGCCTCACACCGCCTCCGCGTCGCCTCCCGTCCCCCCGGCGGCACCTCCTTCCGCGGCGCCCTCCACGAGGACGCCGACGCCGTCCCTGCCCCCGAAACGGAGGACGTTGACCATGAAGATGTCGATCTTGTTGACCGTGCCCGGCGGCAGCAGGTTGCCGTCGACCTCGACCGAGATCATCGGGTAGTTCCGGGCGCGCGCCCAGGGCGTCACGAGGCCCTCGATGACGCGGCCGATGAGGCAGGCGAAGGGCGAGATGTTGACGATGCCGGAATAGCCCTCCTGCATCGCGGTGGCCGCGACGCCGGAGGAGACGACGATCTCCGAGTTGAGCTCGTGGTCCAGGAAGTGCTCCTCCGCGTTCGCCATGATGCGCCGCATGTCGTGCGGGGTTTCGGGGAGGAGTCCCGAGGGGGCGAGCGCGCGTTTCACGCCGTTTTCCACGCCGTGTTTCCAAGCCTCCTCCAGCCGGAGCCGCAGGAGCTTGCGGGCCTCGGCGGAGAAGGGGCGCCGCCAGGGCGGGAGGAGGCGGAGCCGCTTCCGGAGGTCGTACCGGCGCACGAAATCGAGGTAGTGGATCCATTCGCCGATGCCGGAGACCTTCGCGATGATGCCCTTGGAGCTGAAGAGGCCGACGAGCTCGTCGACGGCGAAGTCGTCGCGGCGGACGTAGATCTCCCCGACGACGAGCACCCTGGGCGCCTCGCCGACGCGGCGGCGCAAGGGTATGGCCGCCGCCTCGCGCGCCACGCGCCGGAGGACCGGTCCCGCCGCGCGGAGGTCCTTCTCCGCGACGGAGAGGAGCTCCCGCCAGGAGCCGGAGAACCAGGCCATCGCGGCCTCGGGTTCGACGGCGAGGGCGCGCCACGCGTTCTGGAGGTCTTTCATGTAGTCGGCGACGGCGATGCTCCTCCAGACGTCCCTGGAGAAGCGCGGCCCGAATTCGTTGTAGGAGTTGTCCGCGGAGAGCGTGACGACGACGACGTTCTCGAGCCTGAGGTCGCGGAAGAGGTTCTCGAAGTAGACGAAGTACTGGCCCGTCCTGCAGGGGCCCGTCGTGATCGGGACGAAGAGGAGGTAGAGCTCGTCCTTGCGGTACTTGTCGGAGAAGAAGTATTCGAGCGCGGAGCCGAGGACGAGGTGCGAGGGCACGCACTCCTTGCCGGAGGCGTGGGCGCGCGCCAGGCGGATCGTCTTGGAGGTGGCGACGGGCAGGGCCTCCGCGTTGACGCCGGCGCCCCTGAGGACGGCCGCCATGAGTTCGGTGGAGAGTTCTCCCATGTTTGACAGGAGGAGTTTCACCTTCTTGTCGCCGAAGAGTCGGCGGCGCCCGCCCGTCGCGGTGTCCAGTACGTGGAGGGGCGACTTGCCGTCGTTGACGAAGCGGAGGCCGTTGTCGTAGCGCTCCTCTTCGAGCTCGCCGAGCTTGGAGCGGTAGCCGTCGATGATGTCCAGGAAGGCCTCCACGCGCGTGTCGATCCCGGCGTCGGCGGAGTGCGAATCGAGCTCGAGCACGAGGAAGGGCTTGGCGCCCATGATCCATTTCACGTAGTGGAGGATGAAGGAGTCCGGCGCGCAGGAGAAGTTGGAGACGAAGGCGACGTACAGGTCGCTTTCCTCCTTCACGAGGGCCGCCGCCTTGAGGTCCTGCTGGCCGTAGTACCAGTACATGTTCGAGAAGATCGTCCTGCCCTCGAAGGGGAGGATGTCGAAGGGCAGGACCGAGTGGCCGCGCGTCGTGAACTTGCGCGGGATGCCCATGTTCGCCTCGGGCGTGAAGGTGTTGTAGGGCCGGCCGAGGAGGGCGATGGCGGGCCGCCCGGCCTTCCGCGACTCCTCGAGGGCCCGCCGGCCGAGCCCGGCGGCGGCGGCGAAGTAGGCGTCCTGCGCGGCGCAGGCCCGGTCGAAGGCCGCCTCCATCTCCGCATCGCCGACGCCGAGGGCCGCGCCCATCGCGGCGAAGTGCTCCAGGGCTTTTTTCCGGCCGAACTTGAAGGACACGACGACGGGGAGGAAGCGCTCCTTCGGTATCTCGGGGAAGGCTTTCTCGATGTAGTAGGGCAGGGCCTGGGTGATCGGGCAGAAGTTGGCGTGCACCTTCTCCTCGTAGCTCGGCATGTCGCGGAAGTGGGGCAGGAAGATGAAGTCGGCACCCCGCTTCCAGACGTCCTCCACCGCGCCGTGGGCGATCTCCGCCGGGAAGCAGTAGGTGCTTTCGGCGCGCGCCACGCCCTCGCGGTCGACCTCCTCGGAGAGGAAGGTCCGGACGCCGAGCTCGTGGAACAGCCTGGAGTAGAAGGGGTAGAGGCTGTGCACGGAGAAGCAGCGCGGTATGCCGACGACGGCCTCGCGTTTCCGGACGAAGGTCTCGGGATTCGGCGCGTGGCGGACGAAGAGCAGCTCGTTCCGCTCGGCGACCCAGTCCGTCACGTCCCCGCCTTCGGCCTTTTTCCGGAGGTTGGCGTACTTGTTGCAGCGGCCGCCGAAAAGGTATTTCCTCCCCGAGACGGAGAGCGCCTGGATGGGGCAGCGGTTGTCGCAGGAGGCGCAGGGGAAGACCCGCTCGTAGACGATCTCCCGCCCGAGCATCTCGTCGAAGGAATAGCCGCCGCCCTCGAGGAGGCCCGCGGCGGCCTTGGCCTTCGCGAGGAGGGCCACGCCGAAGGCTCCCATGAGCTCCGGGCTCGGGGGGACGAGGATGGGCTTGCCGAGGAGGGAGGCGAAGGCGAGGGGCACGGCGGGATTCTTCGCGACGCCGCCCTGGAGGAAGACGACCTTGCCGATGGTCCGGTTGCCGACGACGCGGTTCAGGTAGTTCGCGACGATGGAGGCGACGATGCCCGCCGTGATGTCCTCGCGCGCGGCGCCCTGCTGCACGGCCTTGCGGATGTCCGAGTTGATGAAGGCCGAGCAGTGCTCGCCGAACTTGAGCGGCGCCTTCGCGGCGAGGGCGACGGGGCCGATTTCGTCGGCGCTCCGGATGCTGAGGTCGCCCGCGGCGGACTCCTCCAGGAAGGAGCCCGTGCCCGCCGAGCAGGCCTCGTTCATCGCGTAGTCGATCGGCACGCCGTTCTTGAGAAGGACGTACTTCGCGTCCTGTCCGCCTATTTCGAATATCGTGTCGACGTCCTTGGAGAAATGCGCGGTGCCGACGGAATGGGCGATGATCTCGTTGTAGACGCCGCGGGTCTCGAGGAAGACGCCGAGGATCTCGCGGGAGGAGCCCGTCGTCGCGCAGAGCGGGATCGAGATCGCCTCTCCGCCCGTGTCGGCCATCGCCTTCTTCCGGATCTCCCCGAGGCAGGTTTTGAGGGCGCGTACGGGATCGCCGTGGGTCCGCCCGTAGTGCGAGGCGACCACCTCGTCGGTCTCGAGATCCACGAGGCAGGCCTTCGTCGTCGTGGAGCCGCCGTCCACGCCGAGCACGTAGGCGCGGCCGGGTACGGCGGCGCCGGTCTTGCCCTCGAAGACTCGGACCATGTCGCGCGCGCCTTCGAAGCTCTCGAGGCGGTCGAATCGGACCGCGTGGCCCGCCAGGAGGCGGTCGGGCGCGGGCAGGGGCGAACCCTTTTCGCGCGCGAGGACGGCCGCTCCGTAGGCTTCGAAGAAGGCGGCCTCGGGCGGGACGACGAACTCGACGCGGGGTGCGAGCCCGCGGATGAAGCGGAGGATGTGCGGGTTCCTCGTCGTGCCGCCCGTGAGCATGACGCGGCCTTCCTCGATCCGCGCGCGCTTCAGGAAGTCGACGACCTTGGTCGCCATCACCATGCTCAGGGAAAGGACGATGTCGTCCTTTGTCGCCTCGCGCTTGTTGAGGCGGTGGGTGCAGTCGCTCTTCATGAAGACCGAGCAGCGCGTGGAGAGGGGAAGGGCGCGCGCCTCGGTTGAAATCGAGGCGACGTCCCCGAGCGTCATGTCCATGCGCGCGAGTTGCTGCTTGAAGAACTCGCCCGTTCCCGAGGCGCACTTGTTGCCGGAAAAGCTGCCCTGGATCGCGTGGTTCCCGTCGACGGCGTAGACGATGAGATCCTCGCCTCCCATGGCGACGACGGCGTCGACCTTTTCGCCGGTTTCGCGGAGGGCGGCCTCGACGCAGAGGGGTTCGATGGTGTTGTTGAGGGCGAAGAGTCCGCGACCTTCGTTGCCGGTGACGAGGGCGGGGATGCCTGTCGGCGCCTCACGGCCTTCGAAGGCCCGGGCCAGGGCCGAGGGGAAGTCGCCCTCGTGGGGCAGGACGACGCTCCAGACGATGGTCCCGCCGTCGGCTAGGACGAGTTTCAGCGAGGATGATCCGACGTTGATGCCGAGCGTTTTCATGATTCGAAACTCCCGCGCGTCCCGCCTTTCGGATGCTCTTCGCCGCGGGGCGCCCGGCCGGGCATCCTAGCATCCCTCCCGCCGGAAGTAAATGACGAAAAAACCCGCCTTTGCCCGCGGCCGCGCCACCCCCCCCGGCGTTGACCGGAGGGCGCCGGGGCCCTATGATATCGACATGGATTCGCAACGCCGCGCGGCCTGCGCGATCGAGCGCGGGGAGCTCCTCGGCCTCCTCCGGAAGTCCGAACTTCTCTCCGGCCTCCTCGACGACGACCTCGACTACGCGGCGGAGAGCTCCGAGTGCTTCGTCCTTCCCGCGGGCGAAACGCTCTTCTCGCCGGGCGAACGCGCCAAGCGCTTCTACCTGGTGCGCTCGGGCGAGGTCGGCGCCTTCAAGCCCGAGGAGCCGCGCCACGAGCTGGCCCGCTTCGTGGCGGGCGACGCGATCGCCGACTTCGACTTCGCGGCGGGCGCCGTCCTCGACGCCGAGGCGCGCGTCATGGCGGACGCGGAGCTCGTCGCCTTCCCCCGCCGCGGCCTCGGCATGCAGGACCTGGCGCGCGAAAAGCCCGACGCGGCGGCGCGCATCCACCTCCGGGCGCTCTCCATGATCTCGAAGCGCCTCCGTTCCACCCAGCGCCTCATCTCCGAGAACTCGCCCTGGGTGCGGGAACTCAGGCGGCAGATCTATACCGACGCCTCCACCGGCCTCTGGTCCCGCACCTTCCTCGACGAGGAGCTGCCGCGCTCCCTCGAGCCGCCGACGGCCATCGTCCTCGTCAAGCCGGACCGTTTCAAGGAGCTGAACGACGCCCACGGCCACGGCGCGGGCGACCAGGCCATGGCGATCCTCTCGGGCATCCTCGTCGCGGAGACGGAAGCCCTGGGGCGCGGCTGGGCGGTGCGCCTGCGCTCCAACGAGACGGCCCTCGTCGTGCCGCGCTGCGACATGGCCGAGGCGACGGCGGTCGCGCGCCGCCTCGCGGCGGCGGTGGCCGGCATCGAGGTGCCCGCGGCGGCGGGGACAGGTTTCGCCTTCACGGCGAGCGTCGCCATCGCGGTCTGGCCGGAGGACGGCGCCGAGTGGCGCCGCCTCGTGGACGGGGCCTACGGCGTCCTCACCAAGGCCTGGCGCGACGGCGGCGCGCGCATGTACCGCCTCAAGCCCCACGCGGGAGCCAAGCCGTGAGCCACGTCGCCGATTTTCTCGCCGGCCTGCCCCTTTTCGAGGGAATGAGCGGCCTCGAGGTCGCCGCGGTCGCCGCCTTCCTCGAGTCGCGCCGCTTCGCCGCGGGCGAAACGGTCTTCCGCGAGGGAGAGACCGGCTCGGAACTCTACATCGTCCGCTCGGGCCGCATCGGCTCCTACGTCACCCTGCCCGACGGCAGCCGCCGCGAGGTCTACGACTTCGGCCCCGGCCTCCTCTTCGGCGAGATGGCCATCATCGAGAGCGAGCCGCGCTCGGCGACCTGCTACGCGCGCGAAGCCTCCGAGCTCCTCGTCCTCGAGGGCCTCGACTTCTACCGCCTCGTCTGGGAGCATCCGGTGATAGGCGTCAAGCTTCTCGCCTCGATCGCGCGCGTCATGGTGGCTTGGCTCGACGAGGCCTCGAGCTTCCTCGGGGG
>JAEUJG010000486.1 GCA_016794765.1 Spirochaetaceae bacterium
CTTCCGCGTCCTGGCGGACACGCTCCGCGCCCTCCGGGACCGCGGCATCCGTTTCGCCTACCTCGGCAACGTGGACAACCTGGGCTTCCTTCCCGAGCCGGCCGGCATCGCGATGCTCGCGCTCTCCGGCGCCCCCGCGGCCTTCGACTTCGCGCTGCGCACGCCGGTGGACGTCAAGGGCGGCATCCTCGTGGAGACCGAAGAAGGAGGACGCACGGTGGCCGACATAGGCCCCGCGATCTCCTTCGAGGAAGTGCGCCGCCTCGAGTCGGGCGGCGCTTCGATCCTCTTCAACTGCGCGACCGGCCTCTTCGACCTCGATTGGCTCGTGCCCCGCATCGAGGACCTGGGCCGGCGCCTGCCCGTCCGCTTCAGCGACCAGGACAAGGACGCCGGTCGCTACTCCCAGGCGGAGCAGGTCACCTGGGAGGTGACGAGCCTCCTCCCCTCCTTCCTGGCCTTCGCCGTCGACAAGTACGACCGCTTCATCGCGGCCAAGCTGTTGGCGGAAACCCTCATCACGAGCGGCGCCGGCTCGGGCGATCCACGCATCCCCGCCGAGCTCGCCGCCACGCAGGGACTCCTCCGCGCGGGCCTGGAGCGGAAGCTGGCCCGGCCCTACGGCCTCGAGCTCCGCGGCGGGCGCTGGGCGCCCCCGGGCGGCGCGGCCTAGGCGCGGCCAAGGCGCGGGTCCGGGAAAAACGAGGAGGCGGCCCGAAAGGGCCGCCTCCTTTTCATCGCGGGAATGGCCGGCGCGGGCCGGCTTCGCTCAACCCGCGGCGTCTGCCTGCCGCATCGTGTCGTGCAGCTCCTCGGCCCGCTTTGAACCTTCGGCCGCGACTTCGGCGACCGCGGCGGCCGCGTCCAGGAGGCCCCGGTTGCGGGCGGCGACGGCTTCCACGTCCCCGGCCACGCCCTGGACTTCGTTCTTGGCCAGGCGCTGCAGCTCGAGGAGGCGTCCCTGCGCGCCGAGGATGACGGCTCCGCCGTCGCGCACGCCCGTGGAGGTGTCGTTGAGCACCTTGATCGTCTCCAGGATCTGGCGGCCGCCCTCGGAAAGCTCGCTCGTCGCGGAGGAAATCTCCTCGAAGGAGGCGATCGCCGCGTCTATCTCCACGCGGATGCCCTCGAAGGAAGCCTTCATCCGGTCGCTTTCGCCCACGGCCTCGGTGATCGTGCCGATGACCTCCTTGAGCTTGAGGCCGATCTCCTTGGCGTTCCGCGCGGAATTCTCCGCGAGCCCGCGGATCTCCTCGGCGACGACGGCGAAGCCGGCTCCCGCCTCGCCCGCGTGGGCCGCCTCGATGGAGGCGTTCATCGCGAGAAGGTTCGTGGAGGTGGCCACCTGGTTGATGACGCCGACCATCTGGCGGATCGCACCCACCGAGCCCTCGACCCGGCCGATGATTTCCAGGAGGATCCTGAGCCGGTTCTGCCCTTCCTCCGTGGTGCCGATGAGCTCGCGCATGCCGTCGCGCCGCTTCCTGGCGGAATCGGCCACGGAGGCTATCGAGGCGACCATCTGGTTGACGGAGGCGGCGGACTCGACCTGGGCCGCGGTCTCGGACTCGATGTGGTTGTTGAGGTCGCGCATCCTCTCTCCGATGCTGGCGGCCTCGGAGGTGGCGGCGTCCGCCGCCCGGTCGAGCTCGGCGAGCCGGCCCTTGATGCGGCCCATCGCGACGGCCGATTCCTCGACCGAGGAGCGGATCTCCACGACCCGCTCGGTGAGGGCGCCGAGGGCGCCGAGATTGTCCTCGCTCCGCTCCGCGGCCCGCCTGAGCAGCTCCAGGCGCTCCGCGCCGCGCTCCCGCTCGGCCTCGAGGTCGCCGGAGATGGCGCGGCCGAGGCGCGTGGGCAGGATGATGAGGAAGGCGGCCAGGGCGTTGAAGATCGAGGCGGCGAGTAGCATGTTGAGGGCCAAGCCGATGCCGTGCTTGCCGAGGATGGTGAAGCCCCAGAAGACCGCGACGATGGTCGCGCCGGCGACGGCGAGCAGGATCGGGATGAGGCGGTCGAGGAGGAAAAAGCTCGCGAAGGCGAGGGCCGTCGTCAGGTACACCACGACGCGGTAAATGGCCGTAGGATCGTCCGCGGGCCCCGTCACGCCGAGGAAGCCCATGGCCAGCCACACCACGCCGGAGGCGAAGCGCGAGACCAGGGCGTACTTTCCGGCGCGGAGGAGGAAAAAGGAAAAAGCGAAAACGGCGAGGAGGAAAAGTTCGATCCCGCCGAAAAGGACGTCGCCGGTCACGAAATCGCTCACGGCGATGATCGGCATTATGATCATGAGGAGGACGAGGAAGGCGCGCAGGATGGGAGTCTTCCTCTTGATCTCCAGTTCACGGACGCTCCCGGTCAAGGCGCCTCTCGATATGAGTTTCATGTGTCCTCCCTGTCGGACAGGATCATTGCACGTCGGCGAAGGTCCTTGCAATGCCTCCCTCCGTCCCTTCATTCCCCGGCGAGATCCGCTTCGGGCGTCTTCTCCACGCGCCGCGACAGCAATGCGTGAAAGGCGCCGGCGGCAAGCCGTTTCGCCGGCCCGATGCGACAGTCGAAATAATACGTGCGGTCCGCCCAGCCCTGCTCGCGCCAGTGGAGCCGGTCGTTCTCCAGGACCTTCTCGGCGAGGACGCGTTGCACCTGGTAGGTCATGAGGGCGCCGAAGCCCGGGGAGAGGCGCTCCCGCGGGGAAGCGAGGGCGGCGATGAAACGGGCGACCTCGCGCCAGGAGACGCGTTCGCCGAGGCGCTGGGCCGTCCTGCCGATCCGCCCTGCGGGAACCGCGCCCCACTGCACGGCGACGCCTTCGAGGTAGGCGAGCGTGGAGGACAGGGCGGAACCGGCCGTGGTGGCCACGACGAGGGAAGGCTTGCCCACGAGGACGGGCCGGTGGAACCACGCCGCGGTCCGGTCGATGAACAGCTTCATGCGGCCCGTGACGGCGCCCATGTAAACCGGGGAGGCCAGGACGACGCCGTCGGCCGAGGAGATGCGGGACATCAGCGCCTCGGCGTCGTCCCGCAGGGGACAGGCGGCTCCCCTGACGCAGCGCTCGCAGCCGAGGCACTCTCCGATCGCGTAGGCGTGGAGGTCGAGCGGCTCGACGAGGGCTCCCTCGGCCTCCAGGAAAGCGGCCGTCTCGCGGAGGAGGCCGTAGGTGTTCCGCTTGCGGCGCGCGCCGTTCACGAGGACGACGCGCTTCCCCTCCAGCCGGCCGCCGGGGACCGGCGCACCGGTTTCCGGCCCGGCCCCGGACTTGGGCCCTTCCGCTCCCGATTCCCCGCTCATTCGCCGACCGCGATGGCGATGACCTCGTCGAAGCTTTCCACGGGATGGAAGGTTATGCCCTTCTTGACGTTCTCGGGAATGTCGTCGAGGTCCTTTTCGTTCGCCTTCGGGATGATGATGTCCCGGATCTTGTTGCGCTTGGCCGCGACGGTCTTCTCGCGGAGGCCGCCGATCGGCAGGACCTGCCCCGTCAGGGAAAGCTCGCCGGTCATCGCGAGGCGGTCCTTGATGCGCCGCCCGAGGACGAGGGAAAGGAGGGCCGTCGCCATCGTGATGCCGGCCGAGGGGCCGTCCTTGGGCGTGGCGCCCTCGGGGATGTGGAGGTGGATCTGCCTGCCCTCGAACCACTCGCTTCCGACCGCATAACGCTCCGCGGCGATGTGCCGCACGAAGGTGTAGGCGATGACGGCGGACTCCTGCATGACGTTGCCCATCTGGCCGGTGAGCTTGAAGCCCTCCTTGCCGGGGTTCGCCACCGCCTCGATGATCAGCGTGTCGCCGCCCATGCTCGTCCAGGCAAGTCCGACGGACATGCCGGGTCCCGTCGCGCGCTTGATGTCGTCGTCGCGGAAGAGGGGCTTCCCGAGGTGCTTCTGCACGGCGGGCTTGTCGACGGGGAACTTGTCGCCCTCCTTGGCGTCCAGGACCATTTCCTTGGCGATCTTGCGGTGGATCTTGTCGAGCGCCTTGGAGAAGTTGCGCACCCCGGCCTCGCGGGCGTAGGACTCCGCGATGAAGAGGAGCGCGTCGCGGGTGTACTTCACCGCGCCCTTCCTGATGCCGTTCTGCTCGAGGGACTTCGGGACGAGGTAGTGCTTGGCTATCTCGAGCTTCTCGGAGTCGATGTAGCCGGGAAGCTGGATGATCTCCATGCGGTCGATGAGGGGGCCGGGAATGGAGTCGAGCGTGTTGGCGGTGCAGATGAAGAACACGTTGGACACGTCGAAGGGCAGGTCGAGGTAGTGGTCGCGGAAGCTGAAGTTCTGCTCGGGATCGAGGGTCTCGAGGAGGGCGCTCGAGGGATCGCCCTGGTAGGAGGCGCCGAGCTTGTCGATCTCGTCGATCATGAAGACGGGATCGCGGCTCTTCGTGATCTTGAGGCCCTGGACGATCTTGCCGGGCAGGGCGCCGACGTAGGTGCGGCGGTGGCCCTTGATCTCGGCCTCGTCGCGCATGCCGCCGACGGAGAAGCGGAAGAACTCCTTGTTGAGCGCGCGGGCGATGGACTTGCCCACGCTCGTCTTGCCGACGCCGGGGGGGCCGACGAGGCAGATGATGGAGCCCTTCGCGTCCTTCTTGAGCTTGCGCACCGCGAGGTACTCGATGATGCGGTCCTTCACGTCCTTGAGGCCGTAGTGGTCGTTCTCGAGGATTTCCTGCGCCTTCTTGAGGTCGAAGTCCCCGGAGACGGGAGCCTTCCAGGGCAGGTTGCAGATGAGGTCGAGCCAGTTGCGCGTCACGATGAACTCGCTCGAGTTCGCGTCCATGAGGTTGAACTTCTCGAGCTCCTGCTCGACCTGCTCCTTGATCTCCCCCGTGAAGCCGAAGGAGTCGATCTTCTCCTTGAAGCGCTGGTAGTCCGAGCCCTTGGCGTCGGTCGGCATGCCGAGCTCGCCCTTGATCGCCTTGAGCTCCTCGCGGAGGAAGTACTCGCGCTGGCTCTTCTCGATCTTCTCGTTGATCTCCTGCTGGACGCGCTTCTGGATCTTGAGGAGCTCCTGCTCCTTCTTGATGAAGATGAGGACCTTCTCCATCCGCTCCCGCACGTCGGTCGTCTCGAGGATCTTCTGCTGCTCGTTCTTGTCGATGTTGAGTATGGAGGCGATGAAGTCGGCGATCTTCCCGGGATGGTCGATGTTGATCATGTTGAGCCGCATCTCCTCGGAGAAGAGCGGGTTGTTCTCCGAGATCTGCTTCATCTCGCCGAGGAGGGCGCGGGTCAGCGCCTTCACCTCGTCGCTGGAGTCCCCTTCCTCGTCGAGGTAGCCGACGGCCGCGACGATGGGCGTCTCCTTGGAGAGGAACTTCTTGATCCTGAAGCGCTTGAGCGTCGAGATGAAGATGTTCACCCCGCCGTCCGGCAGGTTGATGCGCTTGACGATCTTGGCGGCAGTGCCGACCGGGTGCAGGTCCTCGGACTTGGGCTTTTCGAACTCGTTCTTGATCATGACGAGTCCGATCATGCCGTCGGCCGCCAGGGCCTCCTCGACGACCTTCACGTCGTCGGCGGAACCGACCATGATGGGCGTGAAAATGCCGGGGAATATGGGGCGCCCCATGAGGGGAATGATGGGAAGCTTGTTGGGGAGGATTTGTTCGATGGGGATAATCTCGGTTTCGGCCATTGTCATGGATCCTTTCAGGAAGGTTTCACCTAAAAAATAAAGCTTCCCGGGGGGCCGTGGCAAGGTTTCAGAGCTGTTCCGGCGCTTTTCCGGCCCGTTTTGGGCCATTCCGACCGACGATTTACCGTTCCTGGACGCTGACCGATTCCGCCGCCGAACGAAGGCGACGGCCCTCGACGAGGAGGCCGGGAACGCGAAGCACCTCTTCGGCCATTCGGTTCCCGAGGCGCAGGCAACGCTCGGGCGGATAGCCCCGGTCGATGCCGACGAGGAAGCCCGCGGCGAAGGCGTCGCCGGCTCCGGTGTCGTCGACGGGCCGTTGGGCCCGGACGGGGCTTTCGCACCGCTCGCCACCCTTGGCGTAGACCGCGCCCCGCTCGCCGAGCTTCACGACGAGGGCCGGTCCCGCGTCGGCCAGGAGATCGAGGGCTTCGGCGAAGGGCAGTTCGGCGAGGGCGCAGAACTCGTCCTCGTTCGCGAAGACGAAGTCGAGCCCCGACGACAGGAGCTCGAGGAGGAAGTCGCGCTGGGCGCGCACCAGGGACAGGCTCCCGAGGTCGAGCGCGAGGCGCATGCCAGCCCGCCTTCCGCCCTCGAGGCAGGCCATGAAGAAGTCCTTGTCCCGGAGGAGGAAACCCTCCAGATAGAGGAGGGCGCCGGGCCTGAAGACGTCGGCCGGCGGAGGCAGGAGGACAAGGTCGAGGGCGGCGGAGGGCGAGACGAGGAGGGTCCTGCCGCCGTCGGGCCGCAGGAGGGCGCAGAACAGGCCCGTCGACGCGGGCGAGGCGGAGAGGCGGGGCTCGACGCCCGCGGCCTCGAGCTCGTCGCGATAGGCCCGCCCGAGTTCGTCGTCGCCGACCGCGCCGAAGAAGCTGGCCCTGTGGCCGAGCAGGGCCGCGACGCGCGCGGTGTTGGCGGCGCCGCCGCCCGCGGAGGACACGGAGTCGGCCAGCGCGGCGACGAGGCCGTCGAGGCGCTCCCGCGCGACGTGGAGGGTGGCGTTGTTGTGGAAGCCGAGGGAAGGCGCGAAGTCGTCGTCGACAAAGGCTATCACGTCCATGAGAGCGTTCCCGATGCCGACGATCTCCATGGGCCCTCCTCGCGTCCTAGCCTGATCCATCGACATTTTACCATCGGCGGCGCGGGGGGACAAGGCGGCCCGGGCGCGGGATGCGGTGGCGGGTTTGGAAGAGCCGTAGTATTATCAACCCCGCGCTTCCGGCCGGCGGGAAGGCCCTGATGAATTCAGCGATCACGGTCCACGGCGCGTTTAAGGAAAACACCAAGGAGTATGGGCAATGACTTCCAAAGACTGGATCCTGGTCGGTTTAATCGTCCTCTACGCGGCGGCGACGCTCGGCCTCACCGAGCTGTTCCGCCGGAAGATGAAGGCGGCCGCCGTCATCCTCATCCTCTCGCTCTTCACCTTTCCCCTCTGGGCCGAACACCGCGACAGCTGGTTCGAGTGGGCCAAGATCCTTTCCGTCCTCCTCCCGACCGCCCTCCTCAATTTCGCGCGCATCGCGAATTTCGAGGACAGGAAGGGCAAGGTCTGGGAGCTTCTCAAGGGCCCGTGGCTGCTCTGGTTCTTCTACGGCATGCTCTTCGTCAACATCACGGAGGCCGCCCTGCGCGACTGGCAGCTCGGCTTTTACGGCAACGCGATAGCCGGCTTCGCCCTCAACGCCACCATCCCCTTCGCGCCCAAGTTCTGGCGCTTCGACCGCCGCGAGCGCGGCGACCTCATCGTCGACTTTCCGATGGGTTGGTGCCTGCTCTACACGACCTGGAACGCCTGCTTCCTCTTCGGCAGCATTCCCGACGAGTTCGCCGGCGGTTTGGCCATTCTCCTGGCCGCGGAGTTCTACTCCCTCGTCCGCCGCTCCGACCTCTACATCATGGGCCGGGTATACACCCTCGCCCTCTTCGTCCTCCAGCTCGGCTGCTTCGATGTCCTGCCCGGGATGGACTCCTCCCACTGGGCCAACCCCGTCCTGGCCAATTACTGGGGACTCGCGAACGCGGCCCTCGGCTTCGGCTACATCCTCTGGTACAACTGGCAGATGCACACGGGCCGCTGCGACAGGGTCTTCCGCAATCCCAAGACCGCCCCGCTCGGCGAACCCGCCCCCGCGACCAGGCAGGCCGCCGCCAAGCGCTGACCACCCTTCCCGCTTGACCCCCCGCCGGGCGACGTGCTAGCCTCCGCGAAGGTTCCCGCACCGGGGCGCTTAGCCCAGCTGGTTAGAGCGGCTCGTTTACACCGAGTAGGTCGGGGGTTCGATCCCCTCAGCGCCCAAAAAGGCCGTCGCGAAAGCGGCGGCCTTTTTTTACAAAGGCGATGAGGGGATCGAACC
>JAEUJG010000512.1 GCA_016794765.1 Spirochaetaceae bacterium
GGATCGTCCACATCGTCATGCCCCTCCTGAAGCCGACGATGGCCCTCGTCTCGGTGATGATCTTCATCTCGAGCCTCAAGACCTTCTCCACCCAGTACCTCTTCACCCAGCGGGGCGCTCCCCAGCCGCCCATCAACGTGCTGACGCTCAACATCTACAACACCGCGCTGCATGACCAGAACCTGGGCAAGGCGAGCGTGATGAGCCTCCTGCTCTTTGCGGCGCTCCTCCTCCTGTCCTGGCTCCAGATCCGCGCGGCGGGTTCCGGTTCGGAGGTCGAGTCGTGACAAGCAACAGCCCCAAGGGGCGCATGGACCGCAGCGTCTTCCTCCACCGGGCCGGCAAGGCCGGAGGGACCGTCGCGCTCGCCGCGGCCTGCGGCATCGCCATCGTGCCCCTCCTCTTCATGCTCGGCGCCTCCCTGATGCCCGGGCAGGACGTCGTCTCCATCCCCTACCGCTGGATCCCGCGCGAGCCGCGCTGGGCCAACTACCTCCGGGCCCTGGCCGGGAGCGACGGCCGGTGGATCTATCTCCGCAACATCATGAATTCGCTCATCGTGTCCTCCACGGTCGCGGCGACCTCCGTCTTCATCGCCTCCTTCGTCGGCTACGGCCTGGCGAAGTTCCGCTTCAAGGGCCGGAACGCCGTCTTCATGGGCATCATGGCGACGATGATGATTCCCTTCGAGGCGGTGATGATCCCACTTTATCTCACCGCGGTGAAGCTCGGCCTCCAGGACAGCTACGCCGGCCTCATCCTTCCCTTCATGACGAGCGCCTTCGGCGTCTTCCTCATGCGCCAGTACCTGCTCGGCTTCCCCGAGGAGCTCCTGGACGCGGCGCGGATCGACGGCTGTTCGGAACTCCGGATCTACCGGAGCATCGTCTTCAAGAACGCGGGACCGGCGGTGGCCACCCTCGCCATCCTCGCCTTCCGCGGCCAGTGGGACAACCTGCTCTGGCCCCTCCTCATTTCCCAGCGCGAGGAGCTCAAGACCATCCCCTCCTACATCGTGCGCTTCACCGCCGAGATCGGCGCGGACGAGGGCCAGATGATGGCGGTGGCCGTCATCGCCTCGCTGCCCGTCTTCGCGCTGTTCTTCACCATGTCCAAGTATTTCCTGCAGGGCGCGGGAGTCTATTCCGGGAGCAAGTCGTGATCGATCTCTACATCTTCGACGAGGGCGGCGTCCTCATCCGCGGCTTCAACGTGCTGCCCCCCCTCGCCGCCGCGATGGGCAGGCCCCTGGACGAGGTCCGGCGCCTGATCCTCCCCGACATGGGGGACTACTCGAGGGGGCGGGTCGACGGCGACGAGTTCTGGCGGCGCTTCACCGCGCGCACGGGCATCGCGCCGGCGGAGAACTACTGGCGCACGCTGTTCCGGCCGACGCGGGACGAGCCGACCTTCGCGCTCGTGCGCGAGCTCGCGGGCGGCGCGCGCGTCGTCTGCGGAACCAACACGATCGACTGCCACCACGCGATCAACGAGGAGCTCGGCATGTACGAGCCCTTCCACAAGGTCTACGCCTCGCACCTCATGGGCCTCGCCAAGCCCGATCCCGAGTTCTGGCTCCGCATCCTGGAGGCCGAGGGCGTGGCGCCCGGACGGGCTTTTTTCACCGACGACAGCCAGGACAACGTCGACGTGGCGCTGAAGCTCGGCCTCAAGGCCCGGCTCTATACGGACGCGGCGCGGCTTAGGCGGGACCTGGCCGAGCTCGGCGCCCCGGTCGCGGTGTAGCGGGCAAGGCGGGCGGCCCGCCCGGGTCGCGGCGGGGCCGAAGGGCCGGCCGCGACTCCGGAGCGTGGCGGGGGCGTGCGGGGGCGGGCGGGGGCGGGCGGGGGCGCGTTAGACGAGCGCGAGCCCCGTCCCCCGGAGCGCGGCGAGCTCGGGCGAGCCCGGCCCGAGTCCGGCCTCCGCGAGGAAGCCGGCGAGGGGAGCGCCTTCGCCCGAGCGGCCAAGGGCGACCAGGGCGTCGCGGAGGCGCCGCGCCCCTTCCGCGGGAAGCCCCAGCTCCTCGAGTTCGCCGCGGTAGGCCCAGCGGAGGAGTCCGGGCGCGGCCAGGACCGGTTCCCCGGCGAGCCAGTGGGCGCGGAGCGCGGCCGCGGCGTCGCCCGACGGCGCCGCGGCCCTGGCCGCGTCGAGCCCGTCCTCGGCGCGCGCGATGAGGCCCTCCACGAGGTCGGCGCGAAGGCCGCCGCCGCGCATGCCGAGGCGCTTGGCGGCCGGGCGCTCCAGGTCCTCGCCCTCCATCCAGTCCGCGAGGGCCGCCTCGAGGAGGCCGGCGAAGCGGTCAAACGAAGATTCCCCCGAAAAAGACAGGTCGTTGTCCGCGAAGAGGGGCGAGCCGTCGGCCGCCGCCTCCGCTTCCGCGCCCCGCGGCGCGAGCTCCGGCCGGCCGCCGGAGCGCTTTTCCGCCATGAGGCGGGAGTGGCGCGTCAGGACGAAGCGGTGCCAGAAGGCCGAATCGACGAGGCCCGACGCGATGAGTTGGCGGAGGGTTTCCGCGGAGTCGACGATCCCGGCCGCGTCCTGGCCGGGGAAGCCGTAGATGAGATAGGCGTGGACGAGGATGCCGCTTCGCTTGAGGGCCACGAGGGAGCGCACGAGTCCCTCGAGGTCGAAGCCCTTGTCGGTCATCTCGAGGCCGCGCTCCGTGGCGATCTCGATCCCGCCCGAGACGGCGACCAGGCCGGAGGCCGCGAGGAACTCGCATCTCGCCTCGGTCCACGAGGCGTCGAAGCGCGCGTTTCCCCAGAAGTGGAAGGCCTTGAGGCCGCGCGCCGCGCGCCCGCGGTTGGCGCGGGCGAAGGCGAGGAGGCGCGCCATCGGCATGGCCTCGTCGACGAAGTGGAGGCCGTACAGCCCGGTCCGCGCCGAGACCGCGTCCGCCGCGCGGACGAGGGCCTCCACGTCGGCCGGCGCGTAGTTGGCCACGTAGTCGAGCTCCACGTCGCAGAAGGCGCAGTTCTTCCAGTAGCAGCCGTGCGCCAGGTGGTACTTGAGCCAGGGCGAGTCGGACCAGAGGCGGTGCATCGGGTTGGCCGAGTCGACGACGCGGAGGTAGCGGCCGAAGTCGAGGCCCGCGTAGTCGGGGA
>JAEUJG010000543.1 GCA_016794765.1 Spirochaetaceae bacterium
TTCGCGCGACGCGTACTCGCGGGCCCGGGCTTCGATCGTGCTGCGTTCCATGCTTGTCTCCTTGAGCGACCGTCGGGGTCGTGGGTTTCACTCTCTATTCTAGAGCGGCCGCCGCCGGCGCGAAAGGCTTTGCGGAGGCCGAAGGCGCCGCCGGCGGGGCTTTCCGGAGGCGGCGCCTCCGGCGAAAAAGGTCTTAGAGCAGGGCGAGGAGCTCCCTTGGCTCCTCGATGACGCGGTCGGCGCCCGCCTCGCGCAGCTCCCCGGAGCCGCGGAAGCCCCAGGCGACGCCGACGGCGCGCATCCCGGCGCTCCGCGCGGTCGCCATGTCGACGTCGGAATCGCCCACGTAGAGGCAGTCGGCCGGGGCGGCGCCGAGGCGGCGGGCGATGTCGAGGGCCGCCGCGGGATCGGGTTTCTTGGGGAAGTCCGGCGACTCGCCGCGGACCAGGGCAAAGCCGGCTTCGGGGAAAAGTCCGGCCACCACCGTGACGGCGAGGGCGTGCGGCTTGTTGGAAAGGACGGCGAAGGGCAAGCCGCGGCGCTTGAGTTCGGCGAGGAGCTCCCGGATTCCGGCGTAGGGCCGGGTCGCGGCGAGGGGGGCCGCGGCGTAGGCGGCGGCCGCCTCGGCGCGGAGCTCCTCGACGAGGGCGGCGCCGCGGAGCTCGGGCGGCAAGGCTCGGGTGACGAGGGTCGTAAGCCCGTCGCCGACCATGCGCTTATAGGCGGGTATGTCGTGGGCCGGAAGGCCGCGGCGCGCCAGTGCGCCGTTGACCGAAGCGGCGATATCCTCGATGGTGTCGGCGAGGGTGCCGTCGAGGTCGAAGATGACCAATTCTGCCATACTCTCTGTCGGTGGGCGCTTCACGGAAGGCGGCGGCCCGGGCTAGGATGGCGGCCGCGGGGGGCCAAGGCCGCGCCCGCGGTCGGGGGCGCCCGCTCGGGCGCCCGGGACGGCCAGTCTAGCCGCGGGGGAGAGGAGCGTCAATTCCCGTGAAGGAAAGAAATCGCGCTACGGGGGCAGCGGCCTTCCAGAGCTATTACTCGGGGATCTACGGCGAGCGCTGGCCGGCCCTCGCCGCGGCCCTTCAAGGCCCTTCCGACTCCGTGGAGTTCGACGCGGGGGGCGGGCGCCCCTATCGCCTCGACTCGGGCTCCATTCTCGCGGCCGAGTCCCTCGTCCTCCCCGGGGAGGGCGAAATCCTGGACGCCTGCGCCGCGCCCGGCGGCAAGAGCCTCGTTCTCGCCAGCCGCATGGGACCCTCCCTTCGCCTCGTCGCGAACGAGCTTTCCTCCGACCGCCGCCGCCGCCTCGGCGAGGCCCTCGACGCGAGCCTCGCGCCCGCGGTCCGCCAGCGCGTCGCCGTCGCCGGCGAGGACGCCGGCGCCATGTGCCGGCGCAACGCGGGCCGCTTCGGCGCCGTCCTCCTCGACGCGCCCTGCTCGAGCGAGCGCCACGTCCTCGCGGACGCGGCGGCCCTCGCCGAATGGAGTCCCGCGCGGCCGCGGCAACTCGCCATGCGCCAGTGGGCGCTCTTGTCCTCGGCCTTCCTCATGCTCAAGTCCGGCGGCTGCCTCGTCTATTCGACCTGCGCCCTCGATCCGGCGGAAAACGACGGCGTCGCGGCCAGGCTCGCGGCCAAGTACGGCGGCTCGCTGCGCTTCGATCCGCCGCGTCCGGGGCGGGGCGAGCCCACGGCCTACGGCCTCCTGGTCGCGCCCGACCGGGACGCCGGGGCGGGTCCCATGTACGTCTGCCGGGTGTTCAAGGCCTAGCCTCT
>JAEUJG010000565.1 GCA_016794765.1 Spirochaetaceae bacterium
ACCAGACCCTCGCCACCTTCGACCCCTTCTCCGACCCGATCATCTCCGAGCACGACGGCTACGTCCGCTACGAGGACATCATCCCCGGCTCCACGTTGAAGGAAGAGATCAACGAGGAGACGGGCAACATCGAGAAGCGCATCACCGAGTTCGCGGCGGAGCGCGAGGCCAAGCAGCCGCGCGTCATCATCACGGACGAGGCGGGCAACGAGATCGTGACCTACTTCCTCCCGGGCGGCGCCTACCTCAACGTCGAGGACGGCGAACTCGTGAAGGCGGGCAGGACCCTGGCCAAGACCCTGAAGGAATCCGCCAAGGCCATGGACATCACGGGCGGCCTGCCGCGCGTCGAGGAGCTCTTCGAGGCGCGCAAGCCCAAGACCCCGACCGTCATGGCGATGGTCTCCGGCACGGTCGCCTTCCGCGGCATCGTGAAGGGCAAGCGCGTCGTCGTGGTCAAGGACATCTTCGCCAAGGAATACAAGCACCTCGTCCCGATGGGCCGCAGGCTCCTCGTCCGCGACGGCGACACCGTCGAGGCGGGCGACCTGCTCTGCGACGGCAACAAGAACCCGCACGACCTGATGGGCATCCTGGGCGAGCAGTTCTGCCAGCGCTTCATCATGGACGAGATCCAGCAGGTTTACCGGCTCCAGGGCGTCACGATCAACGACAAGCACATCGGCGTCATCATCCGCCAGATGATGAAGAAGGTGGAGATCGTGGCCCCCGGCGACACCAAGTTCATCTACGGCCAGCAGATCGACAAGTTCAAGTTCCACGAGGAGAACAAGCGGGTCATCGCGGAAGGCGGCCAGCCCGCCGTCGCGCGCCCCGTCCTCCTCGGCATCACGCGCGCCTCGCTCAAGATCGACTCCTTCTTCGCCGCCGCCTCCTTCCAGGAGACCACGCGCGTCCTCACCGACGCCGCCATCGCCGGCGCGACGGACGCCCTCCGCGGCCTCAAGGAGAACGTCATCATCGGCCACCTCATCCCGGCCGGCACGGGCATGCGCCAGTACCGCAACATCAAGCTCTACGACCAGGAGAACGACGACCTCGACACCTTCGTCAACGAGATCCTCGAGCGCCGCAAGCGCGAGAAGGAGCTCCAGCCCATCGCGGCCCTCGAGGACCGCGCCGAAGGCGCGAACTTCGAGGAGGACTCCGTCTTCGAGAACGACGAGGGCTTCACCGCCGTCTCCCCCGAGGACGACGAGGACTGAGGTTCGGGCGCCCCGCTTCCGGCGCGGCGCCGTTTTCCGCTCCGACTCGGGCGGAGGTCCTTCGGGATCTCCGCCTTTTTTTCGCGCGATCGTCCCGAAAAAGCTGAACGAAATCCTCAAGAATCTTGACACTCCCCGTTCTTCCGGATAAACATCCAATACCTCTAAATCAAGGATCTTTCATGAAAAGGCTTGCTGTTATCTGCGCTTTGTTTGCTTCCCTTGCGCTACTGTCCTGCGGTCAGGCTGCGAAAGCGACCGCCGCCGCTCCCGCCGCCCCTATGATCAGCCTTGAGGTCAACGGCCAGGAGCTGACCTTTACCCACGGCGCCGGCACCGCGGGCGAGGTTGCCGCCATGACCGACGCGAGCGCCCCCGCCGTCCTTCGGATCGCGGGCGCGATGGGGCCGAAGGGCGAGGTCCTGGCCTCCGACATCGTCCTCGAGATCCGCGGCTACGACCCCTCCAGGACCGAGTACGCCGACGCGGAGATTTCCGGCTCCTACCGCCTGGTTTCCGGCGACTTCGTCAACGAGTACGCCTTCCCCGCGACGGGCTTCAAGGCGACGATCCGCAGGAACGGCGACCGGCTGGAGGGCAGCTTTTCCGGCCTCCTCGTCGAGGGCGCCACGCCGGTCGGCGGAAGCTTCGTGGCCCGCGCGAGCACTTGACGAGCAGGGGCGGACAATTGTAAAGTTGCGGTCTCGGTCCGGGTTCACGGCCCCGCATCGGGATTCAATCGAAGAACGCGCGTACCATCACATTCCGCCGGGCTATGCTGAAGCCCGGCCCTACAAAGGGAGTCGAGAGCATACATGCCGACGATCAACCAGCTCATTCGCCTTGGCCGCAAGAACAACGTCTGGCGGACCAAGGCCCCGGCGCTCGAAGAGTGTCCGCAGAGGCGCGGCGTCTGCACGCGCGTCATGACCGTCACGCCGAAGAAGCCGAACTCCGCGCTCCGCAAGGTCGCGCGTGTCCGCCTCACCAACGGCATCGAGGTTACCGCCTACATCCCGGGTGTCGGCCACAACCTCCAGGAGCACTCGGTCGTGCTCATCCGCGGAGGCCGCGTCAAGGACCTCCCGGGCGTTCGCTACCACATCATCCGCGGCGCCAAGGATACCCTCGGCGTGGAAGACCGCAAGAAGGCCCGTTCCAAGTACGGCGCCAAGCGGCCGAAGGCGTAAGGGGGTAGGACATGGGCCGCAAGAAGAAGACCATCGATCGGGGCCATTTGCCCGACACCAAGTACAACAGCGTCATCGTCACCAAGTTCGTCTGCCGCATGATGTGGCAGGGCAAGAAGTCCATCTGCTCCGGCATCATGTACGACGCGATGGACCTCATGCAGAAGAAGACCGGCGTGCCGGCTCTCGACGTCTTCAACAAGGCGCTTGAGAACGCGAAGCCCGTCGTCGAGGTCAAGTCCCGCCGCGTCGGCGGCGCGACCTACCAGGTGCCGATCGAGATCCGCGACACCCGCCGCGAGGCTCTCGCGATGCGCTGGCTCATCGCCGCCGCCCGCAACCGCTCCGGCAAGGCCATGGCCGACAAGCTCGCCGACGAGCTCGTCGACGCCTTCAACGGCACCGGCACCGCGGTCAAGAAGAAGGAAGACACCCACAAGATGGCCGAGGCCAACAAGGCCTTCGCCCACTACCGCTGGTAGTTTTTCCTCTTCAAGGCATGGTTCGGGGCCGGCGCAAGCCGGCCCCGTTCTTTTTTTGTCCGAAGGCGGGGCTGGCCGCCACCGGCGGCGGCGGCGATCGCGGCGGGCCGGCGCTTGCCGCGGCGATCGACGCTCGCGGCCGCGGCTGGCGCTCGCCGCGGCGGTCCGAGCTCGCCACGGCGGCGGCGCGGGTATATAGTAGTCGCATGAATTCCCCGCCGGGCCGCCGCCGGAACATCGGCATCCTCGCCCACATCGACGCCGGCAAGACCAGCATGACGGAGCGGCTTCTCTTTCTCTCGGGCCGCATCCGCGAGGCCGGCGACATCGAGTCGGGGACGACGACGACCGACTATCTCGCCGTGGAACGGGAGCGGGGCATCACCGTCAAGGCGGCCGCCGCGCGGCTCGACTGGCGGGACGCCCGAATTTCCCTCATCGACACGCCCGGCCACGTGGACTTCGGCGCCGAGGTCGAGCGCTCGCTCCGGGCCCTCGACGGGGCGGTCTTGCTGGTTTGCGGCGTGGCCGGCGTCCAGTCGCGGACCGAAACGGTCTTTCGCGCCCTCGAGCGGCGCGGGGCGCCCCGCCTGGCCTTCCTCAACAAGATGGACCGGAAGGGCGCCTCCTTTACCCGGGTTCTCGGGGAACTCCGCGCCCTTGCCGGGCCGCGGGCCCTCGCCGTCCAGCTCCCTTGGGGCGAGGGTGAATCCTTTCACGGCGTGATCGATGTCCTTTCCCTTTAAATCCGCGGCCTGGGGGTGGGGTACGGGGCGGGGAAGGCCGGTCCGAAGGGCGAAGCCGGAGAGCCCGCGCCGGTGCCCGCGCCGGTGCCCGCGCCGGTGCCCGCGCCGGCCCTGCTCGAGGCCGCCCGCGCGGCCCGCTCCGCCCTGGTCGAGTTCCTGGCCGAAGAGGACGAGTCCCTTCTGGAGGACTACGCGGCGGGCCGCGAGCCGACGGCCGAGAGGCTGAGGGCCGCCCTCCGCGCCTCGACCCTGGCCCGGCGCGCGATCCCCGTCCTCTGCGGCAGCGCCTTCGAGGGCGCCTCCGCGGCCTTGCTCCTCGACGCCGTGCTCGACTACCTGCCCGAGCCGGCGGAGGCGGGCTGCCCGGAGGGCCTGCCGGCCGGTTCGGGAGAGCGGCGTCTGCCCCTGCCCGACGAGGCTTTCTCCGCCCTCGTGTTCAAGACCCAAGCCGACCCGCATTTCGGGCGACTTTCCTGGGCGCGGATCTGGTCCGGGCGGTTGGCCGCCGGGGACAGGGTCCTGGAGGCCGGGTCGGATAGGACGTTGCGCGTGCAAAAGCTCTTCTCCATCCAGGCGGCCAGCCTCGAGGAGATCGCTTCGGCCGGCGCGGGCGACATCGTTGCCCTGGCCTTCGGCTCCCCCGCCGGCCGCTCGGGGCAGGGGGGCGGCGCCCAGACGGAGCGCCGGCCGGGCGGAACCGGCTCCAGCCTCTGCGACCCCGCCCGCCCCATCCTCTACGAGCCCATCGTCTTCGAGGAGCCCATCGTCGCCTTGGCCCTGGAGCCGCGGAGCCGCGCCGACGAGGGGCCCTTGCTCGCGGCCCTCGCCGCCCTCGTGGAGGAGGATCCCTCGCTCCGGCTCCGCGAGGACCGGGAGACGGGCCGGGCGACCCTGGCCGGCATGGGGGAGCTCCACCTGGAGGTGGCGCTGGAGCGGCTCAAGGGCGACTTCGGCGTCGCCGTCCGGGCGGGGGCGCCCGAGGTCGCCTACAAGGAGTGCCTCCGGCGCCCGGGCGGGGGCCGCGTCGAGTTTGACCGGGACAACAACGGCGACATCCTCCGCGCCACCGTGGGCCTGTCCCTGGAGCCGGGGCCGCGGGGCTCGGGCTTGGTCTTCGAGGCGGCTCCCGGCCTGAAGGCGGCCGCGCCGGTCCTCCAGGCGATGCGACGCGGCGTCGAGGCGGCGCTGAGCGCCGGGCCGGCGCGGGGTTTGCCCGTTGTCGACACCCGTGTCCGGATCGAGGAGCTTGGCCTGCCCCAGGGGCGGAAGACCGAGCTCGCGGCGGAAATCGCCGCCTCCCTGGCGGCCAGGGAGGGGCTCTCCGCCGCCGGCACCCTGGTCCTGGAGCCCTGGATGCGGATCGAGCTCTCCCTTCCCGAGGAGTTCCTTGGGGAGGCCGCGGCCGTGCTCGCCGGCAGGTCGGGCCGGGTGGAGTCGATCGCGGACTCGGGCGGCGGCAAATCGCTCGAGGCCGCGGCGCCCTTGCGCCTGTTGTTCGGCCTGGCGGGCCAGCTCAGGTCGGCGACGGCGGGGCGGACGGAATTGCAGGTCCGCTTCCTCCGCTACGAGGCGGCGCCCCCGGATTTTTCCGGGAAAAGGCCTTGACACCGGGCTTTGTGGCACTTGCACAGGATGGGGGCTTCCTGTATAATGCGGGAACCCATGTAGAACACTATTGGCGGTACGAAGCCAAGGAGGAGAAGGATATGGCTAAAGAGAAGTTCGAGCGCAATAAGCCTCATATGAACGTCGGTACGATCGGTCACATCGACCACGGCAAGACGACGCTGAGTGCCGCCATCACCATGTATTGCGGCCGCAAGTTCGGCGACAAGGTGATGAAGTACGACGACATCGACAACGCTCCCGAGGAGAAGGCCCGCGGTATCACCATCAATACCCGCCACCTCGAGTACCAGTCCAACAAGCGCCACTACGCGCACATCGACTGCCCCGGCCACGCCGACTACATCAAGAACATGATCACCGGCGCCGCGCAGATGGACGGCGCGATCCTCGTCGTCTCCGCGCCCGACTCCGTCATGCCCCAGACCCGCGAGCACGTCCTCCTCGCCCGCCAGGTCGGCGTCCCCTACATCGTCGTCTTCATGAACAAGATCGATCTCGTCGACGACCCCGAGCTCCTCGACCTCGTCGAGCTCGAGGTCCGCGAGCTCCTCAA
>JAEUJG010000571.1 GCA_016794765.1 Spirochaetaceae bacterium
GGCGGGCGGCTCGTAGCTCTGGGGCACGACGCCGACCCTGAGGCCGGGCTTCAGCTTGAGGACGCCGCGGTAGTCCTCGTCCTTCCCGGCCAGGATGCCGAGGAGGCTCGACTTGCCGGCGCCGTTCCGGCCGACAAAGCCGATCTTCTCGCCTTCGTCGATCGAGAAGCCCGCGCCCTCGAAGACCGGCGTTCCCGTCCAATCCTTGGACAGACCGATGGCTTCGACCAGTTTCATGTTCGCTCCTTCGCGTGGCGGCCCCCGCGGTCGTCGCGGACGGGGCCGCGGGCGGTCTTCCTCGCGGCCGGAATGGCTGCGGCCCGCAGCGACGCGCGACGCGCGGCGCGGGCCCTCCCCGGCCAAGGGAGGGCCCTTCCCCGAACGGCGCGATGCCACGCCGGACGAAAAAAAACGGCCTTCCCCTTGAGGAAGGCCGCGCTGTTCGCTTGTGTTTTTGTCAAAAATCTCCACAAGACGATTTAAACGGACCTCCCCTATCGATGGAAGCCGCACCAGTGGAGCGCCGACCGTGGATGAGGATGGAAGACCGTAAATCCCTCGTGGACATGAAACGATCCTAACCGAGCCCGCCTTGGACCGTCAAGCGTCGAATCGAAGACCCGCGGCGGCGCTTGCGCCGACAGGCACACGCTTGTATAGTATACGATATGGAACTCGGCCAAAAGCTCGAAATACTTGCCGCGGGCGCCCGCTATGACGCCTCCTGCGCCTCAAGCGGCAGTTCGCGAAACGCCGGCGCCGCCGGCGGCCTCGGAAGCTCCACGCCGGCCGGCGTCTGCCACTCCTTCGCCGGCGACGGCCGCTGCGTCTCCCTCCTCAAGCTCCTCTACTCCAACGTCTGCCGCTATGACTGCGCCTATTGCCTCAACCGCGCCTCCAACGAGGCGGAGCGTTGCTCCTTCACCGCGGAGGAACTCGTTCGCCTGACCATGTCCTTCTATCGCCGCAATTACGTCGAGGGCCTCTTCCTGTCCTCGGGCGTGTTTTCCGACCCCGACATCGTGATGGAACGCCTCGTCGAGGTCGCGCGCCTCCTCCGCGAGCGCGAGGGCTTCGGCGGCTATATCCACTTGAAGGCCATCCCGGGATGCGGGGAGAAGCTCCTCAGGAGGGCGGGACTCTACGCCGACCGGCTGTCCGCGAACATCGAGCTTCCGACAGCCGACAGCCTGGCGAGGCTCGCCCCGGACAAGTCGGGCGCCGAGATCCTCGGCGCCATGCGCTTCATCGGCGACTCCTGCGCCGAGGAGCGCGCCGATCGCGGGCGCATCGCCTCGACGCCGCGCTTCGCGCCGGCTGGACAGAGCACCCAGCTTGTCGTCGGCGCGAGCCCGGAGGACGACGGCCGCATTCTCGGCCTGGCCGAGGGCCTCTACCGCCGCTACGGCCTCCGCCGCGTGTACTACTCCGCCTTCGTGCCGGTCCTCCCGGATCCGCGGCTTCCCGGAGGCGCCCCTCCCCTCCTCCGCGAGCATCGCCTCTACCAGGCGGATTGGCTCCTGCGCTTCTACGGCTTCAGGGCGGACGAACTCCTCGACGCGGCCGGCCCCCGGCTCCCGGCCGACCTCGACCCCAAGGCGGCGTGGGCCCTCGCCCATCCGGCCTTTTTTCCCGTGGAGCTTTCGCGCGCGGAACTCCCCGCCCTCCTCCGCGTGCCCGGCCTCGGAGCGACGAGCGCGCGGCGGATCCTGGCCACCCGCCGGGCGGGGCGGCTCCGGGCCGAGGACCTGCCCAGGATGGGCCTCGTGATGAAGCGCGCCAAGTGGTTCCTTTCGCTCTACGGCCGCCGCCTCGCGGAGGCGCCGGACCAGGCCAGCCTCCGCGCCCTCGTCGCCGACCGGCCGGAGCTCGCGGGCGCGGGGGCCGATCCGGCCGCGGCGCCGGCCGCGGAGGCGGAGTACGCGATGCGCGATCTCGAAGCGGCGACGCCGGGCCTCGGCCCGCAGGCGCCCGGGACACGGGCCAAGGCCGCGGCGGCGGGCACGGAGGGCCGGCCCTCGGGAGCGCCGGCGGGAACCGCGTCGGGCGGGGATCGGGCGGCCGGCGCGGCGGCGGGCGGAAGCGCCCGCGCCCGGGACCAGCTGGAGCTCGCCTTTCCGTGAGCGCCGAAACCTGGAGCTACGACGGCTCCTTCGAGGGCCTCCTGACCCTCGTCGCGCGGGCCCTGGACGAAGACTCGGCGCCGGCCTTCGTCGTCTCCGCGGCGCGAGCGGGAGGGCTCTTCGACAGCGCGGCGGCCCGGGCCGCTCCGGCCGAGGAAGGAGCCGCGGAACGCGTCATGCGCCTTTCGCGGCGGCTCTACGCTGCGGCGGCCCGCGCCTGGATGAGCGAAGAGGCGGTGGAGCCGGCCCTCCTCGCGGTCGCCGTCGCGACGGGAAGGCGGGGCGAGGCGGCCTTGGGCGATTTCGCGAGCGCCGAACTCCGCGCCCTGGCCGAAGCGACGCGGCGCGTGAACCGCGAGACGCACCGGCTGGAGGGCTTTGCCCGCTTCACGCCGGGCGCCGACGGCCTCCTCGTCGCCCTCCTCGAACCCGACCACAACGTCCTTCCCGCCCTGGCGCCCTATTTCCAGCGACGCTTCGGCCGGGAAGCCTTCGCCCTCGTCGACCTCGCGCGCGGCTATGCCCTGGTCTCGCGGCCGCAAGGCGACGGCACTCCGGCGCTCGAGGCGCTCTGCGGCGCGGAGGCCTTGGCCCTCGCGCCGCGGGCCGCAAGGGGCGGCGACGGCCAATCGTTCGCGGGCAACAGCCCCGGCGCGGCGCTCGCCGGCGACCCAAACGGCCCCGACTCGGGCGAGGCCGACGAGGCGGCGGCGCTCTGGAAGCGCTACTTCGCGGCGACGGAGAATCCGGCCCGCCGCAACCCCCGCCTGCAGCGCCAGCTCATGCCTTCGCGTTACTGGAAACACCTGACCGAAATGGAGCCGCGGAACCGCTAGCCGCGGCGGGTGGCGCCGCGCGCGGCGTTTCGCGCGCGGCCGGCGCCGGGTCCGGCCGGCGCCGGGGATCCGAGCCATGCAGGCCCGCGACATGCCGCCTTGAAGGGCTTCCCGCTTCCGAAGCCGAAGCGCTAGACTGGGAACATGATCGACCGCTTCCTCGAGGGCGAGGACTGGGACGAACCCCATCCGGACATGGATTTCGAACTCACCTACGGCGAGCTCATCGCGGGCCTCGAAGGGCCCGTATCCACCCTCGGCGGCGCGGCGGAAGGCGGGGCGGGCTACGGAGGCTACGAGGAAAGGGCCGCGCTGGCCCGGGCCGTCCTGGTCCGCGCGCCGGCCCTCGTCAACGTGGCGCTCAACTTCAAGATCTGCGCCGAACACGGTCTGCCCTTCCATCCGACCCAGTACTACGAACTCGCCGAGGCGCGCCGCTACCGCCTGTCTCATCCGATCGGCGAGATCGAAGGGGCAAACCGCCTTTTCCGCGACGCCATCGAACTCGCGAGGTCGGCCTACCGCCTGGACGGGGATTTCGGCGGCCGGGCCCGCGCCTTCGCCGCCGGCCTGCCCGGCGGATTGCCGGGCTTTGTCTACACGGGGAAGCGGGACAAGTACACCTGGCGGGCCTCGGAGCCGGCGAAGGTGCGCGCCCTGGCCGGGACCGTCGCGGCGGCCTTCCCGGTCGACCTCGTCGTGGCGGCGGCGCACGGCTCGATCATGCCGGGACTCCTCCTGGCGGAGTACCTCGGCGCGCCGCTCTACTTCCTGCGCTTTTCCATGTTCAAGCGAAACGACGAGGCGCCCATCGTCTCGCTCGCCGACGAGGCCTGGCTCGCCGAGCGCGCCGACGGCCGGGCCCTCCTCTTCGACGAGGACGTGGCGAAGGGCACGACGCTGACGATCTTCGCGGAGCGGCTCCGGCCGCGCTTCCGCGAATCGCGCACCGCCTGCGTCATCCGCCACGCGGGTTCGGGACTCAGGCCCGACTTCGCCGCGCGGACCTGGTGGGACTAGCCCGAAGAAACGAAAGGCGCGGTCGCCCGCGCCCATGCGGTCCAGGAGGCCGCCGCCCGGCGGCCTCGGGATCCTTAGACGAAGAGGTCTCGGTGCCGGAATCCGGCGATGGAACCATAAATCGACGAAACGAAGGCCACGAGGGTGAGGCCGAGCGAAACGAGCGAGATCGTCGCGGCCAGGCCGGGGCTCGCCTTGTAGGCCGCTGCCTGTCCCTGGATGAAGGCGCTCCAATCCGCCAGCGCGGGGATGTAGGCGCGGGCGGCCGCCGAGGCGGCGAGCAGGGACACCGGATACACGAGCATGCTCAGGGAGAAGCCCGTGCGGTTTCGGCGCTTCAAGCCCCGGATCGCGAGGAAGACGGGCACGAAGAACAGGATCGGAAGGATGGGCGGGAAGAACTGCGGCGCGAGGACGAAGAAGGAAATCGTCGCCCCGAAAAAGGCATAGACATAGCGGCGGTAGGGGCCGAGACGCCCGGAGACGTCGTACCACGAGGCGGCGGCGTAATTGAGCGCCGAGTTGACCTCTCCCTTGCCGAGGGGGGAAGCGCCGAGGGCCTTGTCCAAGCGGGAACAGAGCCCGATGTAGGCGGAACCTTCCTCGTCCACGGTTCCGAGCGCTGCGTATTTTTCGCGCATGCGGAGGAGGGCCTTGAGGGCCGCCTCGCGGTCGCCCGGCACGAGGATCTCTTTCTTGATGCGGTTCTCGAGGTCGTCGAGGAGTTTCAGGAGCTTCATGTCGCCTCACGCGGGAAGGATCTGCGGGGCCGGACGCCCAGGGGCGCCCTCCCTTGAAAAGCCGCCCAAGACCCGTCGAGCCTTGGGCGGCGTCACCTGCGGGCCGCGTCATGGGACGCGGCCCTGGGTTGTTCGCCACCCCGGCCGCACCGGCGGCCGTGGGCGGCGAAAGACGCTTATTTCTGGTGCTTCATGATGCTCGCGAGGCCGACGACGGCAGAGCCGACGATGACGGCCCAGGCGACGAGCATGAAAACGAGAGCTCCTGCGGACATGCGGTCCTCCTTACTTCAGGATCTTGACGGTGTTGGAGCTGAGCTCCTCGCCGTACTTCCGCTTGATGTTGACGTAGGCCTGCACCGCGCCGATGACGACGACGGCGAAGCTCACGATGGTGCCCGCGAGGCTCCAGGTGTCCACGACCTTGTAGGTGCCGCTCGTGAAGGTGGTCCAAAGGAAGCCCACGAGGAAGGCGAGGATCGAGACGGGGGTGAGGATCTGGATGAAGGCGACGTAGAACCACTTCGGAAGCTTCCAATAGGAGCCGTGGTTGATCTCGTCGAGGCCCTTCCGGCCCATGAGCCAGCCCGTGACGACCACTTCTATGAGGCCGAGGACGATGAGGAAGACGTTGCCGACCCAGTTGTCCACCGCGCTGAAGTAGTTGAGGCCGCCGAGGCCCTTGCCGCCGATGGTCGCCTCGAGGGCGATCGGAAGGCCGACGAGGACGTAGAGCCCGAAGATCGCCCAGGTGCCGAACTTGCGCTGGATCCCCATCTCCTCTTCAAGGAGGGCGGTGAGGTAGTTGAACATCGCGATGGCGCTCGTGAAGCCGGCGAAGAAGAGGAGGAGGAACCAGAGGCCGCCGAAGAGGCCGCCGCCGCCCATGATGCGGAAGATGTTCGGAAGGCTGATGAAGGAGAGGCCGACGCCGGCGCCGAGGCCCTCGGTCCCGAGGAAGGTGAAGGCGATGGGGATGGCGATGGTGCCGCCGAGGATGACTTCGGCGAACTCGTTCAGGGCCACCGTCGTGAAGCCGGAGAGGACGATGTCGTCGTCGGCCTTCAGGTAGGAGGCGTAGTTGGCGATGATGCCCATGCCGAGGGAGAGGGTGAAGAAGATCTGTCCCGCGGCGGCCATCGCCGACTTGAAGTTGAGGTCCTGCCAGCGCGGCGACCAGATGAAGTCGAGGCCCGCGAGGGGCGACCAGTCGGGCTTGACCGGGGAGCCGAGGGTAAGGGTCTTCACGATGAGGACGATGCCGAAGACGTAGATGAGCGGCATCATGATCTTGGCGACGACCTCGATGCCCTTCTTGATGCCGCCGTTGACGGCGAGCGCGAGCAGGGCCAAGGTGACCACCCAGAACCCGAGGTTGGCCGGATTGGCGAGGTACTTGGAGAGGATGTCCACGGTCTTGACCGCGGGATCCATGTAGCCGCCCGTGAAGGACATCACCGAGTAGCCGAGGGTCCAGCCGATGATGTGGTTGTAGTAGGAGTTGACGAGGACGGTGACGGCGAAGGCGAAACCGCCCGCGATGGCGCCGAGGACGGCGGCGTTGCGGGGCTTGGCCTTCTCGCGGGCCTGGAGGTAGACCATCGGACCGAGGGTGCCGTGGCCGTACTTGCCGCCCGTCTTGCCGAGGTTCCACTCGACGAACATGAGCGGAATGCCCATGAAGACCAAGGCGAAGAAATACGGGATCATGAACGCGCCACCGCCGTTCGAAGCGGCCTGGTAGGGGTAGCGCCAGAAATTGCCGAGGCCGATGGCGTTGCCCGCCATGGCCAGGATGAGGCCTAGTTTAGAGCCCCAGTTTTCGCGCTTTACTTCAGACATCGCGCCTCCTTTTGTGGGTACGGGTCGATTTGGTCCGGCGAAGGGGTCTCACGTCCCCTTTTTACGGACTTTTGGATTATACCGGGGAGTTTCCAACCATTTTCGAAAAAGAATAAAAACCGCTATCCTTCCGAGGCCGTAAAACTATACATCCAAATAGTCAAAGTAATGTTTCTATAGCAAGCAACCTAATTTTTCGAATGTCGTTTCAATTGTTGTTACAACACGCTGAATACGACCCGCAATCGTATCATAGAACTACGCGGTAATCGGGATTTAATGAAACAGCGTCTCATTATTCAAACCGCATACACAGCCCTGTATAAAGGTCGTATTTCCCGAAGATTTTGCTTGCGCCCGGCAAGCTTGGCATGTATATTTAT
>JAEUJG010000120.1 GCA_016794765.1 Spirochaetaceae bacterium
CGTGATCTTGCCGTAGCGCTTGGCTTCCTTGATCGCGGCCTTGGACCAGTTGCCGGTGGCGACGTAGTCGGCCTCCTTGCCCGCGCCGAGGTAGTTCATCGGGAGCATGAGGAACTGGGTGCTGGCGCCGCCGGTGCAGAAGAGGACGTTGTAGTCCTTGGGCAGGCCGGCGAGCTCGCGGAAGAGGTCCATCGTCTCCATGTGGAGGGCGTCGTACTCCTTGCCGCGGTGCGAGACCTCCATGACGGAGCAGCCGGTGCCGTTCCAGTCGAGCATCTCGGCCTGGGCCTGCTCGAGGACTTCCACGGGAATCGCCGCGGGGCCGGCGGAATAGTTGATCACTCGCTTCATGGCATGCTCCTTACTTGTTCGTGTACTTCTTCATGCGCTCGACGATGCAGTCGCCGAGGCGGAGGAGGTTCTCCTCCGTGGACGCGCCGAGGTGGGGCGTGAGGACCGCGCGGGGCGCGGCGAGGAGGGGCGAGCCCTCGGGCGGCTCCTTGTAGAAGACGTCGCCGGCGTAGCCGCCGAGCTTGCCGTCCTTGAGCGCGGCCGCGACGTCCTCCTCGATGATGACCTGCCCGCGGCAGGTGTTCACGAGGTAGGCGCCCTTCTTCATCTTGGCGATGCTGGCGGCGTTGATCATGCCCTTGGTCTCGTCGGTGAGGGGCGTGTGGAGGGAAATGTAGTCGGACTCGGCGTAGACGCGGTCCAGGGTCGTCATCTCGGCGGCGTCGGACTTGTCCACGTACTTGTCGTAGGCGATGACCTTCATGCCGAAGGCGCGGGCGCGGGTCGCCAGCTCGCGGGCGATGCGGCCGATGCCCACGAGGCCGAGGGTCTTGCCGTAGAGCTCGGTGCGCTCGAGCTCCTTCTTGAGCCACTTGCCCTGCTTCATGGAGGCGTCGGCCTCGGCAATGTGGCAGGGCATCGCGATCATGAGGGCGAAGGCGAGCTCGGCGACCGCGAGGCTGGAGGCCTCGGGAGTGTTGTCCACGGCGACGCCCTTCTGCTTGGCGTAGTCCACGTCGATGGTGTCGACGCCGACGCCGCCGCGGATGACGTACTTGAGCTTGGGCGCCTTGTCGATCATCGCCTTGTCGACCTTGGTCTTGGAGCGGACGATGATGACCTCGGCCTCGCCGACGCGGGCAAGGTCGTTCGTGACGTCCCCGAAGGGCGCGAGCCTGCCGGGCAGGTCCGGCGCGAAGGCGTCGGCCAAGAGAATGACCATGGAATCCTCCCTCTCGATGCGGTTATTTGGTTTTCCCAATACAAGCGTGGGTGCGTTCACAACCATTTTAGCACGGCAATGCCGCCTGTCAACAACACTCGCATGTCGATATTTTTATATATGAAACAGACTTTTGCGATATGAAATCTTTCGCATCCTTCGCCGCATCGCTTGACCCTCGAGCGCCATTTCGGTAGTGTTTCAATAATGTTTAGCAACTTAATTATTTAGTTGCTAACTTTTGCACGATTCACCGGGATCGAAGAAGGGCCCATGGCTACGGAAAGCGACGATCTTCCCCGACTCCTCATCGAGCGCTTCAAGCGCCTCAACCGCCTCATCCACCGCAACTTCGCGCGGAACCTCTTTCCGGGAAACAGCCCCGGCGAGCTCTTCGTCATGGGCAAGCTGCGCCGCGCCGCCTCGGGCGGCGCCGGGGGCCGGCGCGTGTCCGACATCGCCCAGTCCCTCGGCGTCACCGCATCGAGCGTCACCCAGATCGTGACGGGACTCGAGGAGCGGGGCCTCGTGCGGCGCGGCATGGATCCGCAGGACCGCCGCGCGGTCCTCGTCAGCCTCACGGAGGCGGGCGAGGAGGCGATGCGGAACGCGGCGATCCCCTTCGAGGCGAAATTCGGCGAACTGGTTTCGCGCCTCGGCGCCGGACGGGCCCGCGAACTCGCCGCCCTCCTCGCCGAGGTGGACGATTTCTTCACGGAGGCCGAGGAGGCGCGGCCCGACCCCGCGCCCGAGGGCCCCTGCGGCGACTGACCCCGCGCGCCAGCCGCGAGCCGGCCCGCGGGCGCGTTTCCCGACAAGCATACAATTGGAGGTGAGCAA
>JAEUJG010000610.1 GCA_016794765.1 Spirochaetaceae bacterium
CGGCCTCGGCTCGGATTTCGACGGCTGGACCGAGCGCTACGGCGTGGCCTTCGCCGACTGCACGCGCCTCCCAGCCCTGACGGCGGCCCTCCTCGAGAGGGGATATTCCCGCGGGGACACCGCCGCTATCATGGGCGGCAACTGGCTCCGCGTCATCGGCGAGATCGTCGGCTAGGCGCGGGGGCCCGGAAAGGATACCTGGATGCCCGCCGCGATCGCCCTGCTTTCCGCCCTCCTCTTCGGGACGGGAGATTTCCTGAGCGGCCTCGCGGCCCGCCGCGCCGGCCTCAAGCGGACGATGCTCGTGACGCAGGCCGCGGGCCTCGTCCTCCTTCTCGCCGCGGCGCCCCTCGCGAGCTCCGCCGCGCCCACCGCGGCCGACCTGGCCTGGGGCGCCCTCGCGGGGCTCTGCGGAGCGCTGGGCCTCTCGGCCCTCTACCGCGGCCTGGCTGAAGGCCTGGCGGCGGTGGTGGCGCCCGTCTCCGCCCTCGTCGCGGCCCTCCTGCCGGTGCTTTTCGGCGCCATCCTCGGCGAAAGGCCTTCCGCGACCGCCCTCGTCGGCGGCGCGCTCTGCATCCCCGCGATCGTCCTCCTCTCCTGGGAAGGCGGCGGCCAGGCGGAGGGCGGCAGGGCCAAGGCCTCCCTCGCCGTCGGCGCCCTGGCCGGCCTCTTCCTCGGCGTCTTCTATGTGGCCATCTCGCGAACCTCGGGCGGCTCGGGCCTCTGGCCCCTCGTCGCGGCGAGGAGCGCGGCCCTGGCGGCGATCGCCGTCGCCGCCGCGCTCGGCCTGCCCTTGCTGGCCGGCGCCCCGGCGGGGAGCGGAGACGCCACCCCGGCGAAGCCCGGTCCGGCGCGCGGTCCAGCGCGCGGTCCGGGACTCCTCCTCAGGCACTGGCCCGCGCTCGCCGGCGGCGCCTTCGACGCCTCGGCGAACATCGCCTTCCTGGTCGCGAGCCGGAGCGGACTCCTCATGATCGTTTCGGTCGTCAGTTCCCTCTATCCCGCGCCGACCGTCCTCCTCGCGCGGGTCTTCTTCAAGCAGCGCATCGGCCCCGCCCGCGCCGCGGGCCTAGTCCTGGCCCTGGCAGGCGTCGCCCTGGTCGCCGCGCGCTGAAAGGCCGCGGGCCAGGCGCCCCGAGGCCCCGGGTGCGGCGCGCGGGGGCCCTGCCCGCGAAGCGCGGGAGCCGGCTCCGGCTCCCGCGCCGCGTCGTGTCGCGTCGTGTCGCGCCGCGTCCTGCCGCGTCGTGCCGGGGCTAGGGCTTTTGAGGCGGGGCCGCCAGGAACCAGGAAAGCGCGAAACCGAGCGACACGAAGCCGAGGCCGACGGCGAAGGACAGGGGAGCCGCTCCCTCGTGGGCGAGGTCCTTGATCCGGGCCACGACCTGCGGACCGGCGATGCCCGCGCAGGACCAGGCCGTCAGCACGGCGCCGTAGACGGCGGGAAGGAGCTCGGCCCCGAAGGCTTCGCCGATGAAGGCGGGCATCGCGCCGAAGCCGCCGCCGTAGCAGAGCAGCACGTAGCAGACGAGGCCGCCGAAGAGCCAGGGACCGCCGGAGGCCAGGGTCGTGGCGATCAGGGCCGCGAAGACCAGGATCTCGGTGCCGAGCATGAGGCGGAAGGCCCGCGCCCCGCCGAGCCGGTCGGTGACGGCGCCCCAGAGGAAGCGGCCCGCCCCGTTGAAGAGCGAGCTCGCCGCTATGAGGGTCGCGCCCGCGGCCGCCATGCCCGCCGCGTCCAGGCCGGAACCGCCCTTCCGCAGGAGGTCCTGGAGCAGGGGCGACTGGAAGCCGATGATGGCGATGCCCGCGGCTATGTTGCAGAAGAAGACGAGCCACACGAGGGCGAACCGCCCCGAGCCGATCGCGCGGCGGGCGCCCTTGGCCGGGTCCCGCGCCGGGCCGGCCTCCGCGGCCTCCGCGGGCGCAGCTCCGTCGGCCGCCGGGGGGTTCCGCAGGAAGAGCGCCGGGATCGCCGTGCCCGCCAGGAACAGCGCCGCGAGGGCCATGAAGACGCGGTCGAGCCGGCCGCCGGACAGCTCGAGGAGGCGGGGCGCCAGGAGCTTGCTCATGACGAGGGCCCCGAAGCCGAAGCCCATGACGACGAGCCCGGTGGCGAGGCCCTTCCTGTCGGGAAACCACTTGGCGACGCTGGCCACGGGCGTCACGTAGCCGAGGCCGAGGCCGGTGCCGCCTATCGCGCCGAAGCCGAGATAGAGGAGGGGCAGGGAGCGCGAGGCGAGGGCGAGGCCGGCCGTCAGGTAGCCCGCGGCGAACAGGCAGCCGCCGAGCAGGGCCAGCCGCCGCGGGCCGAGGCGCGGCAGGAGCCGGCCGCCGACCGCCGCCGCGGCGCCGAGAAAGAAGATGGCGAGCGAGAAAACCCAGGCGACCTCGGCGTTCGACCAGCCGTAGACGGCGCGGTATTCCCGCACGAGGAGATCCTGGAAATAACTCCAGGCGTACACCGTGCCGAGGCACAGCATGAGGGCGGCGCCCATCGCGGCGACGGTCCATCGGCTCTTCAGGATCTTCTCGAGGATCAAGGCTGGCCTCCTTGCGGACTCCCCATGGGAGCCGGTAACGCGTTCCGCTGTCAAGCCGCGGCCGAAACGCGGAAAAACGGCCCCAGCAATCCCGACAACTTTGAAAAGGCATCGCGGCATGCTAGAATGCCGTACGGAGGATCGCGATGGCGAGCGAGGCCATTCTCTGCGTCGACGACGAACCCATCATTCTCATGTCCCTGAAGCGCATGCTCGCCGCCGCGTTCAAGGGTATATACCGTATCGAAATCGCGCTCTGCGCCGACGAGGCCTTCGGCCTCATCGAGGAGCTCCGCGGCGAGGGCATCTCGGTCCGGCTCGTGCTCTCCGACTGGCTCATGCCCGGCATGAAGGGCGACGAATTCCTCACCCTGCTCCGGGAAAGGCATCCAGCCATCGACTCGATCATGCTGACCGGACAGGCCGACGAAGCCTGCCTCGAGCGGGCGCGACGCGACGCCGCGCTCTTCGCCTGCGTCCGCAAGCCCTGGAGGAACGCCGAACTCCTCGAAACCATCAAGGCCTGCCTGGAGGAACCAGGCGCCGACGACGCGGCGGGGAGCCGGCCCGGGCTATAGGGGGGCCGCGGCGGGCAGGGACACCTCGAAGACCGTTCCCCCAGGCCCCGTCCTGAAGCGTATGTCGCCGCCGTTCGATTCCACGATGCGCTTGGCGACGCAGAGGCCGAGCCCGCGCCCCGCCCCCCGGGGCTTGGTGGTGAAAAAGGGCTCGAAGATCCTTCCGCGATGCTCCTCCGGAATCCCCTTCCCCGTGTCGGCGACCGCCACGAGCACGCGATCGCCCTCCCTCGCCGCCGACACCGAAATTTCCCCGCCGCTCTCCAGGGCCTGCGCCGCGTTGTCGATGAGGTTGATCCAGACCCGGCCGATCTCGTCGGCCCGGCCGAAGGCGCGCGCGCCCGACTCCACCTTGCGCGTCAGGCGGATTCCGCGCCGCTCGGCGTCGCGGTAGAGCGCCAGAACGCCCTCGAGCTGCAGGGAAAGGTCGAAGGGCGAGGGGCGCTCCGAGTCCTCGAAATCGGCGTAGAAGCGCAGGGCCTGCACGGATTCGGCGGCCTTGCCGGCCGCGGCGCCGATCACCCAGGCGCCCCGCGCGGCCTGCCCCCAGGCATGGGCCGCGCCCAGGGCCCGCCGGCCCTCCTCCGTGGCCAGGACGGGCAGGAGCTCCCCGGCGCGATGCGCGGCCCTGAGCTCGGAGAGCTCCTCGGCGAGGCCCTGGGCGTCGGCGAGGCCGGCCGCGGCCAGGAGCTCCGCGGCCTTGCGCCGGCCGGCCCTCGACTCCCGCGACTCGGCGAAGCTCTCGGCCCGGAAGGCCTCGGAGAAGTCCCGCGCCAGGCCCTCGAAGAGCGCCCTGCCGGAGGGTCCGAGCTCCGCGTAGCCGCGCGCGAGCGGCAGGCCGGGATCCCAGAGCAGGCGCTCGAGCTCCTCCGACGAGGACAGGATGGCCGCGAGCGGCGTGTTGACCTCGTGCGCGACCCCCGCCGCCAACCGGCCGAGGGCGGCCATCTTCTCCGCCAGGATCACGCGGGACTGCGTCTCCCTGAGTTCGGCCAACGCGCCATCGAGGCTTTCGTTGGCGCGCCCGAGCTCTCTGGTCCGCTCCCGCACCTTGCCCTCGAGGCCGGCGTTGAGGTCGGCGATGCCGTCGGCCATCGCGTCGAAGGTCTCCGCCAGCCGGCCGAATTCGTCGCGGGAGCGATAGCCGGTCCTGGCGCCGAAATCACCCCCGCCGAAGGCCGCGGCCGCGGAGGACAGGGCCTGGAGCGGCCGGGAGAGGGAGCGACCGAGGATCAGGGCCGAACCGAGGGCGAAGGCCGCCGACATCGCGGCGAGCCCGATGGCGGCGTTCCTGGCCGCGGCGGCCTCGGCCCGGACCTCCGCGAAACCGGCGGAAAAGTCCCGGTCGTTCGCCAGCGCGAGCGCGTCGAGCTTCGCCGAGAGCCCCGACTCGAGCCGGCCGAAGCGCTCCAGGACTCCCGGCTCGCGCAAGGCCCCCGGGCCGGCGCCGACGGCGGAGGCGGCGAAGAGGTAATAGCGCTGGAAATCCTCGCGCAGCGCGTCGACCTCGTCGGCGCGGGCCGGATTGTCGCGCCGCAACTCGGCGAGGTCGTCGTAGAAGGCCGCGGCCAGGGCGTCGACCTCGGCGAGGATCGACGCGCTCCGGCCCACCTCCTCCCGCACGAAGGCGCGAAGCACGCCGGAGAGGACGCCGTGGAGGTGATCCTTGGCGGAGGTCGAGGCCGCGTGGGCGGCGAGCTGCCGGCCGGCCAGGGCATCCATCGCGGTCGCGAAACCGGAGATCGATGAGACGTTGAGCCAACCGGCCAGGACCGAAGCGGCGGCGACCACGCCCAAGGCCAGGGCAAGGCGTCTTCGGAACCGCATCCTTTGGCCGCTCACTCGACCAGGACGAGGACCCAGCCGGTCTCGGGCAGGCGCTCCGCCCTGGCGCGGCGGCGGCGCCCCTCGACCTTGAGCTCGAA
>JAEUJG010000634.1 GCA_016794765.1 Spirochaetaceae bacterium
GTTCCGCCCGGAAGGCCGCTTCCCGGCGGGCGCCCGGCCGGGACGCCCGCGGGGGAAGGCGCTTGCCCTCTATCGCCCGTGGCACTGCTTGTATTTCTTGCCGGAGCCGCAGGGGCAGGGATCGTTGCGTCCGACCTTCTCCCCGCTGCGGACGACCGTCGCGCCCTCGGGCGTGGAGGCCTCGGCGACGGCGCTCCGGCCCGCGGAGGCAGGGCCGCCCTGGGCGGCGGCGCCGAAGGCGGCGGATTCCTCGTGCACGGCGTTGGCGGCGCGCTCGCCGACGGGACGCGCCTGGCGCTCCTCGGCGGTCTGGATCCGCACGAGGAAGAGCCGCGTCGCGATGGAGCGGCGGATCTGCTCGATCATCTCCTCGAAAATGTCGAAGCCCTCGAGCTTGTATTCGAGGAGGGGGTTCTTCTGCGCGTAGGAGCGGAGGTACACCGCCTCGCGGAGGGCTTCCATCCGCTCGAGGTGGTCCAGCCACTTTTGGTCGATCATCTGCAGGTACTGGAAACGGATGAAGTGGTTGAGGTTCTCGGCGCCGGCGTACTCGTTCTTCTTGGCGAGGTCCCGCTCCAGGAGGTCCAGGACGGGGGCGCGCAGCGACTCGGGGTTCTTGGCGGCCTGGTCCTCCGCGCGGAGGGCGAGCTGGACGTTGAAGGCGTCCTTGAGCCCGGTCTGGAGCTCGGCGAAGGCGCGGCCCTGGTCCTTCTTCTGCGCCTCGGCGTAGGCGGCCAGGAGCTCCTCCACCATGTCGGCGGCGGCGTCGCGGACGCGACCGACGAGGTCGTCCTCCTTGAGGATCGAATCCCTCTGCTCGTAGATGAACTTGCGCTGCTCGTTGAGGACGTCGTCGTACTCGAGGAGGTGCTTGCGGATCTCGAAGTTGCGCTCCTCGACCCGCTTCTGCGCGTTCTCGATGGTGCGGTTGAGGAGGGGATGGAAGATGGGCTCGCCGTCCTTCATGCCGATCTTGGACATGAGGCCCTTCAGGTTCTCGCCGCCGAAGAGGCGCATGAGGTCGTCGTCGAGGGAGAGGAAGAAGGCCGAGCGTCCAGGGTCGCCCTGGCGGCCGGAGCGGCCGCGCAGCTGGTTGTCGATGCGCCGCGACTCGTGGCGCTCGGTGCCGATGACGTAGAGGCCGCCCAGGGAGCGGACCTCCTCGTAGTCCTTGCGCCAGGTCTCGTACTCGGCGGCCAGGGCCTTCCGGTAGTCCTCCTCGGAGGCCTCGCTGCCGGCGCGGCGGCGCGCCCGGAACTCGGGATTGCCGCCGAGCTTGATGTCCGTGCCGCGGCCGGCCATGTTGGTGGCGATCGTGACGGAGCCCTTGGCGCCGGCCTCGGCGATGATGAGGGCCTCGCGGGCGTGGTTCTTGGCGTTGAGGACCTCGTGGCGCACGCCCTTCCGCGCGAGGAGGGCGGAGAGGTGCTCGGACTTCTCGATGGAGACCGTGCCCACGAGGACGGGCTGGCCCTTCTTGTGCGCCTCCGCGATCTCGTCGCAGATGGCCTGGAATTTCTCCGGCTCGTTCAGGAAGACGAGGTCGTCCTCGTCCACGCGGGCCAGGGGGCGGTTCGTCGCGATGACGTCCACGTCGAGGCTGTAGATCTTCTGGAACTCAGGCGCCTCGGTGTCCGCGGTGCCCGTCATGCCGGAGATCTTCTTGTACATGCGGAAGTAGTTTTGGAAGGTGATCGTCGCGAGGGTCCGGTTGCGGCGCGCGATCTTGATCCGCTCCTTGGCCTCGATGGCCTCGTGGAGGCCGTCGGAGTAGCGGCGGCCGTGGAGGATGCGGCCGGTGAATTCGTCGACGATCTGGACGAGGCCGTCCTGCACGACGTAGTCGACGTCCTTCTGGAAGAGGATGTGCGCGCGGGCGGCCTGGGTGAAGTAGTGGACGAACTCGAAGTTGCCCTCGTCGAAGAGGGAACCCTTGATGAGGCCGCGCTTCTGGAGGAGGCCCTCCATCTTCGCCATGCCGTCGGAGGTGAAGGAGACGCGCTTCGATTTTTCGTCGACCTTGTAGTCGCCCTCCAGCGTTTCGCCCTCCTCCTCCTTCGGGTACTCGCCGGTGTCGGGATCCTTCTTGACCTCCACGAGCTGGACGGCCAGCTTGTTGATTTCGTTGACCTTGAAGGTGTCGTCGTCCGCGGGGCCGGAGATGATGAGGGGCGTGCGCGCCTCGTCGATGAGGATGGAGTCGATCTCGTCGACGACGCAGTAGTTGTGCGCGCGCTGGACCCGGCCCTCGGGCGTCCAGGTCATGTTGTCGCGCAGGTAGTCGAAGCCGAACTCGTTGTTCGTGCCGTAGGTGATGTCGGCGAGGTAGGCCGCCCGCCGGGCGTCGTTGTCCATCCGCGAGAGGATGCAGCCGACGGAGACGCCGAGGAATCGGTAGACCTGGCCCATCCACTGCGAGTCGCGCTCGGCCAGGTAGTCGTTGACGGTGACGACGTGGACGCCCGCGCCGGAGAGGGAGTTCAAGTAGGCGGCGCCGACGGAGCAGAGGGTCTTGCCCTCGCCCGTCTTCATTTCCACGATCTTGCCCTGGTGGAGCACGATGCCGCCCATGATCTGCGTGTCGAAGGGGCGCTCGCCGAGGACGCGGCGGGCGGCCTCGCGGAAGAGGGCGAAGGCTTCCGGGAGGAGCGCGTCGAGGCTCTCGCCGGCCGCGGCGCGGGCGCGCAGCTTGGCGGTTTCCGCGGGAAAGGACCCGGAGGAAAGGCCGAGGGCCCAGGATTCCTTGGCGTTGACCGCGTGGAGGAGGGGCAGGAGGCCCTTTATGTCGCGCTCTTTCTTCGTGCCGAAAAGCGCGGCGAGGATGTTCGTGCTCATGCCCGGTAATGTACCTTCTTCCATTTCGCGGGGTCAAGCTCCATCGCCTCTTCCGGCCCGAGGTTGACATCCAGGGCCTCCGGCGCTACTACTTTGAGCGACATGAACCGCCAGAATCGCGCTTTCGGCGCCCTCCGCCGCGCCTTTTCCGCTTCCGCCCTCGCGGCGGCCCTCCTCCTGCCCCTCGCCCTTTCCTCGTGCGGCGACTCCAAGGGCAGCGTCGCCGTCGGCCGGGAACAGCTCTTTACCCTCGGCTACGGCCCCGCCGAGGACCAAATCGACCTGTTCCAGCTGGAAAACGCCGCCGGTCCCCTGAAGACGCGGCTCGCGATGCGGGAAGGCATCTTCTACGTCTCCAACGGCAACGGCGCCAAGGTCGTGCGCTATTCCTCCTTCGGCGACGTCCTCTCGATGCTCTACGACCCGGAGCGCAACCCCGAACCCCTCCTCCTCAAGCCCTCCAAGGGCGAGGAGGGGCCGGGCCGCCGCGCCTACCCCTATCCCTTCCTGGCCGTCGGCGAGGTCGCGGTGGACTCGAGGCAGACCGTCTACGTCGAGGACCGCCTGCCCCCGGAGCGGCGCGTCTTCGACAAGGACTCGGGCAGCATGCTCGACTACGTCGCGCTGCGCTTCGACAAGGAAGGGCGCTTCCTCGACTATCTCGGGCAGGAAGGCGTCGGCGGTACGCCCTTTCCCTTCATCGCCGGCATCTACGTGACGCCCGCGGACGACTGCGTCGTCGTCTCCATGACCCAGGCCTCCTGGCTCGTCCATTGGTTCGACTCCCGCGGCTTCGTGCGTTATTCGCTCAAGATCAGGCGCGACTCCCTGCCCCAGCCCTCCAAGGACTCGGGGCTCATCGCCTCCCTCGACCGCGTCCTGCCCGACGCGGACGGCAAGAGCCTCCTCCTCAAGGTCGATTATTACCGGGAGGCGGTCGACCCCCAGACCAAGTCGAGGTCCGGGATCGAATACGCCGGCTCCTGGGCCTTCCGGATGGATCCCTCCAACGCGGCCGTCTCCGACCGCTGGGAGATCCCCTATGAGGAAAAGCTCGTCAAGCAGGCCAACGACGGCGGCACGACCCGCCATGTCCGCATTCCCGAGCTCCTGGGCGTCTCCGGCGACCGTCTCTTCATGACCACGGCCGACGACGAGGGCAAGAGCTATCTCGCGATCTTCGACCTCGGCTCGCGGAACATTTCCCGCTACAGCATAGACATCTCCCCGGACGAGCTGTTCTACTCGACCCTCAGCCTGAGTTCCGACGGCATCGTCTGCGCCCTCCTCGGCACGAAGTACGAGGCGAGGGTCGTCTGGTGGCGCTTCGACAAGCTCCTCGGCGCCAGCGCCAAGGCCAAGCTGAAATGAGGAGCCTCGTCGCCGCGGCGGAAGCCGCGCGACTCGACGCCGCGATCCAGGCGGACTGCGCCTTGCCGCCCCTCCTCCTCATGGAAAACGCCGCCGTCCGCCTCTGGGCCGCCCTGTCCTCGCGGCCCGAACTCGCGCTCCGCCCCGGCGCCCCGCCCGCGGAGGAGCCCCTCCTCGTCGCCCTGGCCGGCGGCGGCAACAACGGCGGCGACGCCCTCGCCGTCCTCCGCCAGGCCCGCTTCGCCGGGCGGCGCAGGCTCGCCGCCGTCCTCGCCGCCGACAGCCCCGGCGAAGCCGCCGCCCTCCAGCTCGCCTCCCTGCTCGCCATGGGCATCCGCCTTGTCTCTTGGGCCGGCGCGCGCGCCGAGGCGAAAGGCCTCATCGCCGGCGCCGATCTCCTCCTGGACGGGCTGGCGGGAACCGGCCTCCGCGGCCCCTTGCGCGGCGCCGTCGCCGAACTCGCCGCCTTCGCCGCGGCTTCCGGGCGCCCCGTCGCGGCCCTCGACCTGCCTTCCGGCGCGGGCGACGGGATGGAAGCCGGGCGCTTGGTCCTCCCGGCCCGCCTGACCCTGTCCATCGAGCCGCGCAAGCTCGCCCTCTATGCCCCCGCCTTCCGCGAAGCCTCGGGCGAGATCCTAGCGATCGAGGGCGTCTTTCCCGCCGACGCCGTCCTCCGTCCCGCCGCGACCCTCCTCGAGGACGGCGATCTTCCCCGCCTCGCCCCGCGCCCGGCGGCAGGCGCCCACAAGGGCGAACGGGGACGCCTTGCGGTCTTCGCCGGAGAAATAGGGGCCCTGGGGGCGGCCGGCTTCGCCGTCCGTGCGGCCCAGGCCGCCTCCGCCGGCCTCGTCGGGCTCTACGCCCGGCCCGGGCTCTTCGACCGCATTTCGGGCGATCCGCGCGCCCTTGGCGGCGCCGTCGTACGCGAGGAAGCCGCCCTCGCCGAGGGCCTCGCGGCC
>JAEUJG010000637.1 GCA_016794765.1 Spirochaetaceae bacterium
AGGAACGGGCTTGCGCCCGCGCGCCCGGGAGTTACCCGGCGCTGCGCCCTATCGAGCCCGGACTTTCCTCCGCGCCGCCCCTTGAACCTCCCCGAGGGGAAGCCGGAAACGGCGCGACGGCGACGCGGCCCGCCCTTAATAAACCCTGGTTACTCGTCCCTCTCGTCCATCGAGGAATCCTTGTCCCCGTCCTCGAAACCGTCGTCCTCGCCCTCTTCCTCGCCTTCCTCGGCGTAATCCTCGAGATCGGAGAGGGAGCCGGACTCGATGTCAACGAAGAGCTCGTCGCCCTCGCCCTCCTCGGCCTCCTGGTGGTAGAGGATGCGGGAGCAGTAGGGGCAGAAGATGATCTTGTTGCCCGACCGGACCTCGTTGACGAACTGGGCGGGAAGGATCATGTAGCAGCCCGTGCAGACGTAGCCCTTGACGGGCACGATGCCGAGGCCCTGCTTGTTGCGGATGATCCGCTCGAACTTGAAGATGATTTCCTTCTCGATGCCCTCGGAGGCGCGATCCTCCTCCGTGCGGAGGGACTTGATCTCGCCGAGCTTGGAATCGCGCTCCAGGTTGATCTTCGTCGACTTCTCGGCGATCTCCGTCTCCTGGAGGTTGATCATGGACTCATCCTTGCGCATGAGCTCCTCGACCTCCGCGAGGACGCGCTCCTCCTTCTGGAGGTCCTTCCGGAGCTGGTGCTCGCGGTCGGTGGCGTCGCGGATCTCCTTGTTGAGGGCCTCGTACTCGCGCTGGGTGGAGATCGAGTCCATCTGCTTCTCCGCGGCCTCGCGGGCGGCCTCGGCCTCGGCCAGCTGGCCGCGAAGATCCTTGACCCGGGCTTCGATCCCGTCAAACTCCTCGCGGCGCTCCACGTAGGACTTGCGCACGCGCGAAAGGAGCTCTTCCTGGGCCGTCAGGGCCTTGGGAATGTCCTCGACCTCGTGCTCGATCGCGACGCGCTTGGTGAGGATCTCCTGGTATTCGCGGAGCCGTTCGAAGACTTCTTCCATCAGCATATGGCACCTCGCATGCGGGGTTTATGACGTCGTGATACCAGCCCTTGGGGCTAGTGGTCCATATAGTCGCGGAGCTTCTGGCTCCTCTTGAAGTGACGGAGTTTCTTGAGCGCCTTCGCCTCGATCTGGCGGATGCGCTCGCGCGTGACGTTGAAATAGAGGCCGACCTCTTCGAGGGTGAGCGAATAGCCGTCGTCGAGGCCGAAGCGCATCCGCAAGACTTCCTGCTCGCGGGGGGGCAGGGTCGAAAGGACGGCGCGGATCTGCTCCTGGAGGAGCTTGTAGTCGGTCTGGACCGAGGGGTTTTCGACTTCCTTGTCCTCGATGAAGTCGCCGAGGAGGGAATCCTCGTCCTCGCCGATCGGGGTCTCGAGGGAGATGGGCTCGCGGGCGACGTTCTTGACGCTCTTGACGCGGGAAACGGGCCAGCCGAGCTGCTCGGCGATCTCCTCGTCCGTCGGCTCCCGGCCGAGCTTCTGCATGAGCTGGCGCGACTCGCGGACGACCTTGTTGATCTGCTCGATCATGTGCACCGGCACGCGGATGGTGCGGGCCTGGTCGGAGATGGAGCGGGTGATGGCCTGGCGGATCCACCAGGTCGCGTAGGTGGAGAACTTGTAGCCCTTGCGGTACTCGAACTTCTCGACCGCCTTGATGAGGCCGATGTTGCCTTCCTGCACGAGGTCGAAGAAGTGGAGGCCGCGGTTCGTGTATTTCTTGGCGATGGAGACGACGAGGCGGAGGTTTGCCTTGATGAGGCGGTCCTTCGCGTTCTTCATCATGATGCGGCCGCGGTTGATCTCCTTGGCCATCGTGATGATGCGGTCCGCGTCGGACTCGAAGGCGAGCTCCATCTCCTTGAGCTTCTTCTCCGTGACCTGGATCTGGCGGATCTTCTCCTTGATCTCGTCCGAAGAGAGCCCGAGGTTCGATTCGATCTCCTCGCGCTTTTCCTTCACCGTGAGGTTGCGGCCCAGGGTGCGGAGCTCCTTCATGCTCGAGATCTGGAGGATGCGTTCGAGCCGTTCCTGTTCCTTGCGGTATTTCTTGATCTTCTTGGCGGCGTTGATGAACTTCTCGGAGAAGGAGTTGATCTCCTCCGGGTGGATCTCCGCCTCCTTGAGCCTCCCGAGGAGGTTCTCGCGGCGGTCGGCGAGCTCCTGGTCCTCCAGGGGGTCGCCGCCGCGCGCGACGATGCGCCGCTTGTGCTCGACGTATTCCTTGAGGTCGGGGAAGCAATCGCGGATAACGTCCCGGTAGAACTGGTTGAGGCGGCGCCGCTCGGCGATCTTTTCGGTGTTTTCCTTGCGCTGGAGCGAGGAGTCCTTGGCCTCGCGGCGCGTGGCCTTGACCGCGATGAGGTGGAACTCGGAGATCAGGACGCCGGAGCGCTTGATGATCCCCTTGATGATGTTTTCACCCTCCTCCATCGACTTCGACAGTTCCACCTCCTGCTCGGCGGTAAGGAGGTTTTCCTTGCCGATCTCGCGGAGGTAGAGACGAATCGGGTCGTCCACGGAGGATTCTTTGTCGTTGTAGACAAGTCGCTTCTTCTCGGTCTCTTCCTTGACCGCGACCTCGTCCTCTATCTGGATTTCCTCTTCCTCGAGCTGGATGTTGTTGCTCTCGAGGAGTGCGAGAATCCCGTCTATCTTCTCCGAATTGAGAACGTGCTCCGGAAGGAAGTCCGAAAGCTCGTCGAAGCTGATCGATTTTTTCGCTTTCGCGTATTCGAGGAGCTTCGCTATCGCCGGATCGAGTTCAAGATCGTTCATCCCGCTCACCCTTCATCTTCGCTAATTCGGCGTCCAAGTACATCTTCTCGTACAAAAGGTCGTTGAGCGAGGGGCCTTCCGCTTCCCGCGAGGGATCGGTCTCCCGGAAATCCGCCATGCGTTCCAGCACCTTCCCGCGGCGCCGTTCAAGGCTGCGCCGGCGGATCCTCAGGATGCCGTCCTCGACGAAGCGCTCGGCGTTCTCGGAAAACTCTCCGGAAGCCGCCCGCTCGAGGACAAAGGTCCGGAGGGACTCGTCGGAAACCCGGCCGAGCGCCGCCTCTATCCCTCGCTCCTCGGCGCGAAAACTTTCCTCGAGCGCGATGTACAGGTCGCGCGCCCTGGGATCGTCGAGGTCCTCCAAGGAGAGGAGGCTCCGCACCTTGGCGAAAAGACCTTCGTTCGCCGCGATCGCGGCCATGAAGAGCAGATCGGGCGTGCGGGCGGCGGGAGCCGGCCCCGAAACTCCGTCGGGCGCCGCGGCGGCGTTCCGGCGGGGCTGAATGCCCTTTTTCTGGTCTTCGTAGTCCGATCGGAGAGAACGAGGGTCCGCTCTGAGTTCGCGGGACGCCAGATCAAAGAATGCGTCCCGTTTGACTTCCGAGTCAAGTGCGTCTAAATAAGGATTTAGGAAGGCTGCCGCTCGCGCTTTTCCCTCCACGCTGGCGATATCGAATAGCTCTCTGGCCCGTCGTACGAGAAATTCGCCTCCATTTATAGTCAAATCCCGAACCTTTTGCAACGACTCGGGGCCTTCTTTTTCCAGAATTTCCGAGGCGTCCTTGCCGCCGGGCAAGACGACGACCCTCGCCTCGAGCCCCGCGGCGGCCGCGAGGACCACGGATTTCTCCGCCGCGCGTTGGCCGGCGGGGTCGGCGTCGAAGGCCAGGAGGAGGGTCTGGGCCCAGCGTTTGAGAAGCCTGGCCTGCTTTTCCGTGAAGGCGGTGCCCAGGGGGGCGACCGCGTTGCGCAGGCCGGCGGCGTGGAAGGAGATGGCGTCCATGTAGCCTTCGCAAATGAGGGCCACCCCCTCCTTTTTGATGGCGGGCAGGGCCTTGTCCAAGGCGAAAAGGTTTTCCTGCTTGTGGAATAGGGCTGTGTCTGGACTGTTGATGTACTTCGGCCCCTCCCCCTCGAGGAGGCGGCCGCCGAAGCCGACGACCTCGCCGCGCGCCTGGGCGATGGGAAACATGAGCCGGTCGGCGAAGAGCGGGAAATCGGGGTGCTTCTCCGCGAAAAGCCCCGAACGCCTCAGGAAATCGCCGGAATAGCCTTTTTTTTGCAGGAAGCCATGGAGCCAGCGCCGATCCCGCGGCGCGTAGCCCAGGCGAAACTCGTCCCGGAGCCCGTCGGGGACGGCGCGGCGGCGGAGCACGGCCCTGGCTCCCTCGCCCGAGGGATGCTCGACGAGCAGGTAGGTAAAGGCCGCGGCGAGCCGCTCATAGAGCTCCAGGAGGGCCCTGCGCTCGCGCTCCTCCTCGGAGG
>JAEUJG010000645.1 GCA_016794765.1 Spirochaetaceae bacterium
CGCGCCGGCCGGCGAGGAAAAGCGCGAAGGCCAGGAGCGCGAGGGAGGCGGCCCAGGCGACCGCGCAGGCCGACGAGAGCAGGGCCTTGCGCCCCATCGTTCCGCCGAGTCCGGCGATGGCGGCGTAGCGAAGGAGGGCGAGAAATCCCACGGCCACGACCAGGGCCAAGGCCCGCGGCGGGGCGGGCCGCAGCGCGGCCAAGGCCGTCACCGCCGCCTGCGCGGCTCCCGCCGCGCGGAACGCGCTCCTGGCCAATCCTTTCGTCGACATCGCCTTCGGCTCCTTGTCCGTCGTCCTATTTGAAGAAAAAATCGTCCTTGAAGTACTTCTGCATCGCCGAGTCCGAAAGCTTTTCGCCCTTGCGCATGCGCAGGAAGGTCTCTTCGAGGTAGCCCCTCGTGATGTAGTAGGCCCCGAGCATGAAGAAGTCGGAAACGCGGTCCGCGGCCTCCATGATGGCGTAGATGCGATGCGCGCCCTCAAGGTCGTCGTTCTCCACGAGGAACTCGGTCACCGCCTTGCGGTCGAGGAGGAGGGCCCAGGTGAGCTCAGAGATCGGCACGCCCAACGCGCAGTACTCCTTGCCCACCATCACGAAGAAAGCGCCGATCTCGTTCTTGTCGGCCTCGTTCACGAACCAGCGGGAGAGCTTGGCCATCACCTCGTCGTGGATCGAGACGAGTTCCGCCTCGGGAAGCGCCCCGAAGGCCTTCAGGTTGACCGCTTCCTTGATCTTCTTCATCCACCGCTTGCCGAGGCTCGGGGCGGCGCCGGCGATGATCGCATCGAGGCTTCTAACGAGCATGCGCTCCTCCCTTCGGCCCTAGGGCCGCGCGGCGGCCTCGCCGAGAAGCCGCAAGGTCTCCTCGACGACGGCGCGGCGCTGGGCCGCGCCGGATATGTCGGCGGCGCCGTCGCCGCCCTGCGGTCCGTACTCGCCGAACTGCGCGTGGTTGCCGCCGGCCACGACGACGTGGCGCGCGGCCTGGGGCAGGTTCTTCCGGCCGGCCGCGACCTTGGCCGGCGTCGCGAGGCCGTCGTTCGTGGCGGAGATGCTCAGGACGGGAAAGGCCGCGCCGGAGAGCCTGGTCCCGCCGCCCGGATAGGCGCCGAGGAAGAGGAGCCCGGCCACGGATTCAGGCGCCTTGGCGGCGCGGACGGCCGCCATCGCGCCGCCGAGGGAGTGGCCGCCGAGGACCCAGCGCCTGACCTGGGGCAGGGCGGCGGCCGCCGCCGCGGCCTTGCCGGGGGCGAACACCGCGAAGTTGAGCGGGGTCTTGAGGATGACCACGGGATAGCCGGCCGCCGCCGCGGCCCTGCCGAGATAGGCGTAGGCTTCAGGGGGCACGCGGGCTCCCTGGTAAAAGGCCAGGCCCAGGTCCTTGGCGCCCGAAAGCGGCAGGAAGGAGAGCCCCAGGGAGGAGGATTCCACCTTGACCGCGGCGTCGGTGACGAGCAACAGAGGATCCGTCGTCGCGACGAAGGCCCGGAAATAATAGGCGAAGCCCACGGCCGAGGCGCCGATCAACAGGGCGGCGACGAGGGGGAGGATGCGTATTCGGGATTCTTGTCTTTGCACGGCTTCAGCTTAATCCGGCCGATTCCGCGTGTCAAAGGCGAAGCGCCGCCCAAAGGGTTTGTCCGGGCTTTTTGCGGCGCTTCTTTCGCGGCGCCGCGCTTTCTGCTACAATCTTCGAGGCAGCCCGCGGGGCGGCCGGCGGGAACGAGAAAAACGCTTTCCGTCACGAAACGAGAAGGAGCTTGGCATGCCCTACGAAGAGGGACTCGCGGGCGAAAGGACCCGCGCCATCCTCGCTGAGACCTACGGCGCGGGCGGCGTCGACGCGGCCCTTGACCGCATGAAGGCCCTGGCCCGCCGGCTGTCGGCCGAAACGCCCGGCGCGCGCGGCGGAGAGCCGCGCTTCTATTCCGCGCCCGGCCGCACCGAACTCGGCGGCAACCACACCGACCACAACCACGGCCGCGTCCTCGCCGCCGCGGTCGGCCTCGACGCCCTCGCCTGCGTCCTGCCCCGCCCTCCCGCCGATCCCGGCGTCCGCATCCTTTCCGAAGGTTGGCCCGACCCCATCGTCGTGGACCTCTCCGACCTCGAGCCGCGCGCGTCCGAGGCCGGCGGCACCGCGGCCCTCGTCCGCGGCGTCGCCCGAGGCCTCGCCGACCGGGGCATCGCCCCGCGGGGCTTCGACGCGACCATCGCCTCCACCGTCCTTCCGGGCTCGGGCCTTTCGAGCTCGGCCGCCGTGGAGGTCCTCCTCGGCGCGATCCTGGCCGACCTCGCCGGCGCGAAGGTCGATCCCGTGGAGCTCGCCAAGATCGGGCAATTCGCCGAGAACCGCTTTTTCCTGAAGCCCTGCGGGCTGATGGACCAGACCACCTCCGCCGTCGGCGGCATCGTCGCCATCGATTTCGGCGACCCCGCGGCTCCCCTGGTGCGCCGCCTCGACTTCGACTTCCGGGCCGCCGGCCTCGTCCTCGCCGTCGTGAACACGGGCGGCAGCCACGCCGACCTGACGGACGACTACGCCGCGGTCCCCGCGGAGATGAAGGCCGTCGCGGCCTTCCTCGGCAAGGGCGCGCTCCGCGAGGTCCCGCCCGGGCTCCTCGTCGAGCGCGGGCCGGAAATCCGCGCGGCCTGCGGCGACCGGGCCCTCCTCCGGGCCCTCCACTTCGCGGCAGAGGACGCGCGCGTCCCCGAGATGGCCGCGGCGCTCGAAAGCGGCGACCTCGCCGCCTATCTCCGCCTCGTCAAGGCCTCCGGCGACTCCTCCTGGCGGCTCCTCCAGAACCTCTACCCCCCGGCGGCGCCGGCCGAGCAGGGCCTCTCCCTCGCGCTCGCCCTCACCGAAGGCCACCTCGCCGGCGAAGGCGCGGCGCGGGTCCATGGCGGCGGCTTCGCCGGCACGATCCAAGCCTACGTCCCCGCGACCCGATTCGAGGGCTGGAAGGCCCTCATGGAACGGTACTTCGGAGCGGGCTCGGTCATGCCCCTGGACGCCCGCCCCGTCGGGGCGACGCGGCTCCTCTAGCCGGGGAAACGAACCGACACCGTAAAACGAGATCGCATAACGGCATAACAGCGCGCCGTCACTCGGCGCGGCATCGAAAGGAGATCGCATGGGCGAGAAAAAGCAGGGCTTCGGCAAGTACTTGGGCCTCACCTTCCTGATCGGATTCGGGTTCTTCACCATGGGCCTCATGGACATCCTCTACGACACCTACGTCCCGATCTTCCTCGGGAAGTACATCGCGAAGAACTGGCTGGTCGGCGGCCTCATGACGCTCGACAACATCCTCGCGGTCTTCCTCATTCCCTTCGTCTCGCTCTGGTCGGACAACACGAGGACGCGGATCGGCCGGCGGATGCCCTACATCATCACCCTCCTGCCCCTCTCCGCGGTATGCTTCTCCCTCATCCCCTACGCCGCGGCCCGCTCGGTCGGCGCCCTCCTCCTCGTGATCTTCGGCCTCAACCTCTTCAAGCAGTCCGTCCGCGGCCCCGTCGTCGCGCTCATGCCCGACACGATCCCCGGCGAGTTCCGCTCCGAGGCCAACGGCATCATCAACACGATGGGCGCCCTCGGCGCGATCATCAGCACCATCGGCCTCGCGAGGCTCATGGATCTCGACCTCGTCCTGCCGCTGCTCGGCCGGACCAAGGACAGCCTGCCCTTCCCCATCGCCGGCATTCTCGTCGTCCTGGCGACCATCCTCGTCTTCGCCTTCGTCCGCGAGCGCAACCACGACGGCGCGGCCAAGGAGGAGAAGGTCCCCCTCGTCAAGTCGCTGAGGGCCATCGCGGGCGAGAAGGACAAGAGCGCGCTCTGGATCCTCGTTTCGCTCTTCTTCTGGTTCCTCGGCTACCAGGGCATCCTTCCCTTCATCGGAAAGCTCTGCAAGGACGTCTTCGAGATCCAGGCGAGCAGCAAGGCGGCGCTTCCCGCCTCCGCGGTCGCCATCGCCCAGACGCTCTTCGCCATCCCCTCCGGCTATGTCGCCCATCGCATCGGCCGGCGCAAGGCCATCAGGGGCTCGCTCCTGGTCCTCGTCGTCCTGCTCGGCGTCGGCGCCTTCATGGCCAGTTCGCTCGCGGCGCCGCTCGGCATGGCGACCCGCTTCTACGCGCTCCTCGGCATGATGTTCGTCTTCGGCGTCTTCTGGATCACGATCATCGTCAACTCCTTCCCCATGCTCTGGCAGATGGCCACCTTCGGCACGATCGGCGTCTATACGGGCCTCTACTACACCTTCAGCCAGACGGCCGCCATCACCTCGCCGCCCCTCACCGGCGGCATCATCGACCTGGCCGGCTACCCGGGGATATTCGTGTTCGCGGCCCTCTGCATGGTCGCCGCCTTCTTCTTCATGGGCAAGGTCACGAAGGGCGAGCCCGGCGAGAAGCCGACGAACGGGGTCGCCTGACATGGAAGCCCTCGAGGGAGCGGTGGCCGGCCTTTTGGCCTCCTATGAGCGCGACGGCGGGGTCAACCACGCCGCCGGCCCCAACCTGCCGTCCCGCGAGGGCGTCGTCCGCGCGCTCGACGACCTGGAGACCCTCGTGTTCCCCGGCTTCCGCCAGGAGGACGGGATCGACGACAGCAACATCGGCCTCGTGGCGGGGGAACTGGTCCACCGCGCGGCCAAGGCCTTGGTCCGCGAGACCGAGCGGAGCCTGGAATACAAGTACCGCCTCGAGGGGAAATCCGGCTGCCCGGCGGCCTGCCACCTCGAGGCGCGGGATCTCGTCCTCGGCTTCTTCCAGGACCTGCCGGGCCTGCGCGCCCTCCTCATGGAGGACGTGGAGGCGGCCTTCCGCGGCGATCCCGCGGCCAAGAGCGTGGCCGAGGTGATCCTCGCCTACCCCGGCCTCGAGGCCATCGTCGTGCACCGCATCGCGAACTACTTCCAGCGGGCCGGCCTGCCCCTCATTCCCCGGATGATGAGCGAGAAGGTCCACGGCAAGACCGGGATCGACATCCATCCCGGCGCGACCATCGGCCGGCGCTTTTTCATCGACCACGGCACGGGCGTCGTCGTCGGCGAGACGACGGTCATCGGCGACGACGTGAAGCTCTACCAGGGCGTGACCCTGGGCGCCCTCTCCGTCCGCAAGGAAGAGGGGGACGCAAAGCGGCATCCGACCATCGGGGACGGGGTCACCATCTACTCGGGCGCCACGATCCTGGGCGGCTGCACCGTCGTCGGCGCCCGCTCGGTGATCGGCGGCAACGTCTGGCTGACGCATTCCGTGCCGCCGGACTCCAAGGTCTACCTGCCCGAGGGCGACGCCGTCCTCGTGGAAAGGCGCGGCGGCGAAGCCTGCGAATAGGCTCGCCTAGCGCTCCCCGGCGGGCCCCCGCCTCCCGGCGCGTCGCCCGCCGCCGCCGGCTCCCGGCCGCGCGTCGCCGGCCCGCGTATCGCCGCCCCGCTGATGGCCGCCGGCTCCCGGCCGCGGTTCCGCGGACCGTCCCGGGCCGGCGCGTCGCCCGCCGCCGGCCGCGGCCTCGCGGCGCTCCTCCTCGAGAAGCGCCTCCGCGCGGGCGGCCAGGGCGAGCCGCTCCTCCGCGAGGCCGTCCAGGTCGGCGATGCCCGCGGCGAGCGAGGCCTCGATCCGCTCGAGCTCGCGGGCCAGCTCCTCGCGCTTGGCGCGCGAACACCACTTCGACACCGTCGCGAGCGTCTCCGGCGAGCCGTAGGCCGCCGCCGCCAGGCCGCGGGCTCCGCTCGAGTCCACGGCCCGCCTGAAGACGCGCTCGGGCATCCCGGCCAGGTCGGTCCCCGGCCGCCCCGACCGGACGAGTTCGTCGAAGGCGCGGCGCCTGGCCGCGTAGACGAGGGCCACGTAGAGGCCGCGGACGAGCTCGCTCCCGCGCGCCGAGAGCGCGAGGGAGCCCCCCCGCGCGGCGCGGAAAAGGTCCTCGTAGGCCGCGTCGTTGCGGCGGAGGAAGTCGTCGACGTCGGACGCCGCGTTGCCCGGATCGAGGCGCCCCTCCCGGAAGACCGCCTCGGGCAGGAGGGGATCGAGCCTCGAGCGGTCGAGGCTCTGCGCCGGAACGACCTTCTCCGCGCCCTCGGGATCGCCGTCCGCCCTGGTCCGGTACGCGAACAGGGCGCCGAGGGCCGGGCCGGGCGCCTTGGCGAGAAGGCGGTTCTGCACGACGAGCCGAAGGTCGGCGTCGGAGAGCAGGTTGAAGCAATCGTAGAGCGGGAGGTACTCGCGCCCGCCGGATGGCGCGGCAAAACGGAAGACGCGCTCCCCCCACGCGGCCTCCGTGCCGCCCGCCAGCAGGGCCCGGGAGGCCGCCGCGAGGGCGCCGATGGGATCGGCCTCGAGGCCGGCGGTCTCGGCGCCGAGGGCCCGCGCGAGAACGAGCGGATAGCCGGGCGCGGAGACGGCGCAGCCCCGGCGAAAGACGCCGCGCGCCGCATACCGAAAGTCGACGAGGAAGGCGCTCCTGCCGGCGAGGGCCGGCGCGGGACAGGGACCGGCGGAAAAGGCGGTCGGCGCAAGAGAGGGCGTCGCCGAGAGCTTGGCCTTGAGCCGCGCGGCGGCGGCGCCCGCCACGGCGGCGGCCGTGCGGCTCCAGGACGCCGCGGCCGCGGCGTCCCGCGGCGGAGCGGCGGGCGGCAGGCTCCAATAGCCGCCGAGCCGGCCGGCTTGGGTGTCGGCCTTCCAGAAGAACCAGGGCCCAACCGGAACCGGCTCCCGCGGGAAGGCCTCGGGCCCTGCCGCGAGGGCGACGGGGCGGACGCGGATGTGCAGGCCCTCGATGGCAAAGGCGAAGGGGAAGAAGAAGTCCGCCGCAAGGGCGTCCAAGGGTTCGGACAGTTCGAGCGAGGCGAGCGGTCCCGGTTGTTCCGGCTCGGGCCGCGCTTCCGCCGCGGCCCGCTCCCGGCCCGACAAGCGCCGCAGGAAACCTCGAATACCCATCGCACTCCCCCCCTGGAGCCCGGATTCCTCGCCGACCGCGCGGTGAAGCGCCTTGTCCCCGCCCGCCCCGGCAGCCGCGCGATCCATGGCGCCCCGTCGGGAACCACTATACCGGAAGGCGCCCGCGACCGCCAGCGAAGGCTCCGCGCCGGCGGCGGACGCGGCCACGCTTGAAAAAAACCGCGGGCGCGTTACAATAAGCGTAGGCTCTTGGAGCCGGATAGTCCGAAAGGACAGGAGGATTGCATGAAATCGCAGGACAAGGCCAAGAACGAAGAGAAGAAGAAGCCCCAGAAGACCCTCAAGGAGAAGCGGGCGGAGAAGAAGTCCAAGAAAGACGCCAAGAGCTCCTCGTCCGACTGATCCTCGGCGGGTGGACGCGATAGCCGGCCTTGATGGCCGGTTTTTTTTCGCCCGCGCCTCGATCCCCGCCGATGCCTCAATCCCCGCCGAACAGTACGACGGGCCCCGCCTTCTCGCCGACGCGGATGGCGGACAGATAGCGCGCCTCCTCCTTCTCCACGAGGGTGACGAGGTTCGCGGGAATCCGTTTCAGGAGGACCTTGCCGCTCGAGGGGAAGAAGAAAATCTTCCGCGGCTCGCGCCCGCCGACGTCCGAGGCGAGGATGGGGATGCCTTCCTTCTCGAGGTACTCGAAGGCGAAGTCGATGTTGCCCTGCGGGATCTTGGTCGTCGAGCCGTCGGCGAAATGGAGCACCGCGCCGCCGCCAAAGACCTTGGCCTTCAGGTCCGCGCGCCGTGCGCCGAGCTTCATGAGCTCGTTGATGAGGAGCTCCATGGCGTACATGCCGTATTTGGCGTTGTCGCTGCGGACGAATTCGCGGGCGTTCACCTCGCCCGGCAGCATGAAGTGGTTGAGGCCGCCGAACCGCGCCGCGGGCGAATAGAGGGCGACGGCGATGCAGGAGCCGAGGACCGTGGAGATGATCCGGTCCTCCCCCGTCGCGAAGTACTCGCCGGGGTGGATCGTGACCACTTCCTGCTCGAACTGGGTGATTCGGTGGCTATACATAGGGGCGGGCGCGGGGCGCCTAGAAGAGCGTGATCTCCCCCGCCTCGGTCCCTTCCTCCACGTCGAAGTTGCCGATCTCGCCGGCCGTCTTCTTGTGGGTGAAGATGGTGAAGCGCTCGATCACGGAGCGCAGCCGCTCGTTCTTGATCGCGCCGGGGGAGGCGCCGGGCCCTATTTCCGCGTCCACCGAGGCCTTGAGGGCGAGAAGGTCGCCCCGCGCCTCCTTGAGCCGGGCGGAGAGGCCGCGGATCAGGTCGAGCTCGCCGCGCGCCTCGGCGATGAGGGCGAGGAATTCCGGCGTATACAGGCTGAAGCCCTCCAGGGTCTTCGCGACGGAGACCTTGGCGCCGTTGAGGCAATCGATGTCGGACTCGACGCGGCGGAGCGTGGCCTGGAGGCGGTCGGCCTCGCCGCTTTCGTCCTCGGACTCGCGGGAGGAGGCCTGGCGCTGGTCGCCGCCGCCCGTGCCGGCGTACGAGACGATGGCCGAACTGGCCACCTTGATGAAATCCTTGGTGGTGGTCATCGCGCCGGAGACGTCGTCGCCGATCCGGTCGGTGAGGTGGATCATGCCCTGCACGGTGGTCGTGACGCCGGCGAGGGCGCGGTTCTTGGCCACCTCGATGCGCGAGGCGACCACGATGTTCTGGAAGCGCGACAGGAGGCTCGCGAGCCCCCGGAAGCTTTC
>JAEUJG010000129.1 GCA_016794765.1 Spirochaetaceae bacterium
GGCTTCGTCCTCCTGGCCGCGGGCGCCTACCGCTTCTCCGGGCATGAGTACGAGAAGCGGGACGCGGCCCTGCTCGCCGCGCTGGCGCTGGTCTGGGTCGCCGCGCTGGCTCTCTTCCCCCGGCATGGCGTCGCGGCCGGCTTTACGCTGAAGGCCTTGCGCGCCGTGGTCTTCCTCTCGGCCGGCGCCACCCTCCTCCTTGAAAAGAAAAGCGGTAGGGCGATCGGGGTGGAAATGGCCGGCGCGAGTCTGCTGCTTTGGGGAGGTTTCATCATGGCCTTCGCCTTCCTGCGGATCAACGCCCATGTCTACCTGGGCCTCTTGGCAGGGCTGCAGATCCTGTCGGCCTTCGGCATGGTGGCGATGGCGATGGACCGGATCCGCCTGCGGGCGGAAAGCAGCGAACGGCAGGTCAAGACCTTGGAAGGGATCCTGCCGATCTGCTCCTACTGCAAGAAGATCAGGGACGGCGACAACTCCTGGCATGTCCTGGAGGCCTACATAGAAGACCGCTCCACGGCGGAGTTCTCCCACGGGATCTGTCCCGAATGCTTCGAGAAACACCGGCCCGACCGCTAAACCAAAAAAATGGCGGGCGGCGCCTCCCGCGATCCGGCCGCGAGCCGCCTCGCCGCCTCACTCGAAGAGCGCCAGGTTCCTTTCCAGGGCGGGGCCCTCCATGAGGTCGCCGAGCGCAGCCTTGATGTGCTCGCGGCCCAGGCCGGGCGGGAGTTTGTGCTCGGCCAGGGCGGCCAGGATGGCGACGTTCTGCATGCGCGGGTCCGCGAGGTCCTCGCGGAGGACGAGGATGGCGCGGGCGCCCCGGCGGCCGCACTCCTCCTCCACCGCGGCGGCGCTTACGGCCCGGGCCGCGCCCAGGCGCACGTCGAGGGGCTGGAGCACGGTGTCGTACCAAACGAGGACGCCGCCCTCCTTGAGGTGGCCCTGGGCGGCGCGGAGGGCCTCGTGGCGCTCGAGGCCGATGACGAGGTCGGCGGCGCCCGGCGACACGAGGGGCGAGTGCGCGGCCTTGCCGATGCGGAGGTGGCTCGTGACGACGCCGCCCCGCTGCGCCAGACCGTGGGTGTCGCAGCCCTTGACGGCGAGTCCGGCGCGGTCCGCGGCGCGGACGAGGACCTCGGCCAGGAGGCCGATGCCCTGGCCGCCCACGCCGGCCATGTAGATGTCGTAGCGGTCGATCACGGCCTTCACTCCTTCCCGGCGGCGGCCGGCGCTTCTATGGCCTCGGCGGGGCAGACCTGGCGGCAGGAGCCGTCGCCGATACAGAGTTCGCGGCTGACCGTCACCGAGCCGTCCGCGTGGAGCTGGAAGCTCGGGCAGGCGAAGGCGGAGACGCAAGTATGGGCCCGCGTACATTTCGCCGCGGAGACCGCGACGCTCCGCGCCAGGTAGCCGGGCTTGCGCCGCGCCTCCCGCGTCAGCTTGAGCATGCAGGGGTGCTTGGCGATGACGACCTTGAAGCCCGGCTCCGCCAGGGCGGCGCGGACGGCCGCCTCCAGCTCCGCCTGGCGGTAGGCGTCGACCTCCCGCACGTTCGCGACGCCGAGGCCCGCCAAGGCCTCGCGGACGCCGATCTTCGGGATCTCGCCGTTCCAGTTGCGGCCCGTGCCGGGATGGTCCTGGTGGCCCGTCATCGCCGTCGTGCCGTTCTCCATCACCACCAGCGTGACGTTGTGCGCGTTGTAGACCGCGTTGACGATGGCCGGCATGCCGGCGTGGAAGAAGGTCGAGTCGCCGAGGAAGCAGAGGACGCGGCGGCTGTCGTTCCAGAGCGAGAGGCCGGAGGCGGTCGCCGTCGAGTGCCCCATGGAAAGAAGGACGCGGCCCATCTTGTAGGGCGGCAGGTGGCCCAGGGTGTGGCAGCCGATGTCGGCCACGGTGATGTCCTCCGCGGCCAGGGCCTTCTTGATCGCGAAAAAGGCGGAACGGTGGCCGCAGCCGGGGCAGAGCTGGGCGGGGCGGGCGGGCACGCGCTCGGGACCCGCTCCCGGCGCGCCGGCGGCCTTCGGCGCGAGGCCCAGGTCGGGCCAGGTGTCGGCTAGGATGCCGCGCACCTTGGCGGGAAGGTACTCGCCCACCAGCTCCTCCGGGTCGAGCTTGCCGACAATCCTGGTCGTCGCGCGCCAGTCGTAGGCCTCGGCCTTGATCTCCCGCTCCAGGAGGGGGTCGAGCTCCTCCAGGATCTTCACCTCCTCGCGGCCGTCCAGGAAGCGGCGCACGAGGCCGTGGGGCAGGGGATACACCGTGCCGAGCTCCAGGACCGCGGGGCGGCGCTCCGGGGGCAGCTCCTCCAGCGCGTCGAGGAGGGAGAGCCGCGCCGTGCCCGCCGCGATGACGCCGCGGCGCGGGTCGCCGCCCTCGGTCACGCGGTTCAGGGGAGAGGTTTCGAAGGAGGCGCGCAGTTCCTGGAGCCGGGCCAGGGCGCGGCGCTTCATCGGGAAGACGGAGGCGGCGATGGGGATGTAGTTGGAGGCGTCGGGATCGAAGCGCGGCGTCCGGTCCGGGGGCTCGGGCTTCCAGGCGCCGAAGGAGACGCGCTCCTTGGCGTGGCAGACGTGGGTCGTCAGGCGCACGATGACGGCGGTCCGCCGCTCGCGCGCGATGCGCGACGCCTCCATCGTCATTTCGTAGGCTTCCTGGGCGGTCGCGGGCTCGAGGAGGGGCAGGCAGGCGAGCTCCGCGTAGTGGCGGTTGTCCTGCTCGTTCTGGCTCGAGTTGGCGCCGGGGTCGTCGCCGAGGATGACGAGCATGCCGCCGGGAATGTCCATGAGGCCGAGCTGGACAAAGCTGTCCGCCGCGACGTTGAGGCCGACGCTCTTGAAGAAGACGGCCGCGTGGTGGCCGTTGATGGCGGCGCCGAAGGCGACCTCCAGGGCCACCTTCTCGTTCGTGGAAAACTCGAAGTAGAAAGGCCGTTCCGCCTTGGGCACGGCGCCGAGGGCGTCGGCGATCTCCGGCGTCGGGGAGCCGGGATAGGAGGTGATGGCCCGGACGCCCGACTCCACCAGGGCGCGGGCCACGGCGCTGTCCCCGATCACGATCTCCGAGAAGGGCTCTTCCGAGAGGAGGATGCGGCCGAGGTTTTTCATCGCGGCTCCTTTCGCGGTTGGCAGGGAAAGTGTAGCCCGGCCCCGCGGCCTTGTCCAACGAAATGGGCGCTCCTCTGGGCTTCCGGCCCCCGCCTGCTGTATACTCTGGGGGATCCCACGCTAGAAAGGCGGTGCGCACCATGCGAAAACACTCCAGGATGCACGCGGCGACCCTGCTCGCCCTGTCCCTCGTACTCCTCTTCAGTTCCTGCATCGAAGGCTCCCCGGCGGGGCCGAGCTTCCCCCTCGTGCCGGGCGACGCGATCCTCGCGGTGGTCGTCGAGAAACCCGCGCGCCTCTTCGGCTCGCTCGCGGCCTTCTGGAAGACGGCGGGCATCGCCAAGGTGGCGGGCGGCGAGCTCGCGGACCTCGTGCGGCAGGGCATCCCCGGCGGCGCCGACCTTGAAAAGAGCCTGGACGCCGCGCGGCCCTGGGCCCTGGCCATGGTGCCCAAGGCCCCCGGCTCCAAGGAGATGCGCACCCTTGTCTATATCCCCCTGCGCGGCCAGGACCCCAAGGCTCTCGGCCCCCTCGCCGAGGGCAAGATGCGCGTCGTCGCCCAGGCCAAGGGCTACGTCGTCCTGGCGGACGAGGCCGAAGAGGGCTACAAGCTCGAATTCCCCTCCGCCAAGCCCCTCGACCTGGCCGCCTTCGCGCGCTATCCCGCGGAAGCGGTGAAGGTCTGGGCCGACCCCGTCGCCCTCTCCCGCCTCGCGGAGAAGGATTGGGACGGCTTCAAGGCCGACGTCGGTCGCTTCGTGAAGCCCAACTCGCCCCCCGATCCCAAGGAGGCGCTCAAGACCTTCACCGACGGCGCCCTCGCCCTCCTCAAGGAAATCCGCTCCGCGGACGCGGCGGTCATCGTCGGGGCCGAGGGCTTCACCCTCCGCATGGGCGCCCAGGCGGTCGCCGGCGCCTCCATGGAGAAGTTCCTCCTCCGCGCCGCCGCGGCCCCTTCCGCCCTCGACTGGGCCGGGCAGGTCTCCGCGGAGAGCCTCTACGGCTACGCCTGGTCCTTCGATCCCGGCGTCGCGGCCGAACTCAGCGACCTCTACCTCAAGGCCTTCCTGCCCGCCCTCGGTTCAGCCGGCGGCGAGGCCGGCGCCAAGATGCAGGGGACCTTCGAGAAGCTCGCCGCGATCCAGGCCCGCTGGTACGCCCTGGCCGGCCCCCGCGGCGCCGCCTCCCTCGACATCGACTTCGACGCCAAGGCGCTGAAGGCCCTCGGCCAGTCCGGCGACGATCCCAAGGCCCTGTCCGCGGCGCTCGGCAAGGCCTTCAGCCTCCGCGGCGATTTCTTCCAGGAAGTGAAGGACGAGGCGAAGTACCGCCAGCTCCTCTCCACCATGGCCAAGGACCCGGAGCTGAACGCCGTCATGAAGGAACTCCTGGCGGAGTCCGGCATCAAGATGGAGATCCGCTCGGCGGACAAGAAGGACGGAAGCTTCGCCTACGGCGAGCTCGGCTTCTCCTTCGAGATCGTCGATCCCGCCAAGTTCTCCCAGGGCGAGGGCATGGACGTCGGCAGGGCGGCGGAGGCCGCCAAGGCCGCCTTCGAGGCGATCGCCGGCCTCTTCAACTTCCGCTGGACCACCTCCAAGGGCCGCTTCGTCGGCTGCTTCGGCACGGTCGCGGAGCTCAAGGCCCTGGTCGACCGGCCGGCGGCGGCCAAGTCCCTCGCGGCCGATCCCGCCTTCGCCGCCTTCTCCAAGCAGCTGCCGGCCAAGGTCCAGATGCTCGGCTCGCTCTCGGCCCGGCGCCTGGCGGCCCTGGTCGCCAAGGCCCTGGAGGGGAGCCTCCCGCCGGAGTCGGGCATCGTCATCGATCCCAAGCGCTTCGGCAACTGGTACAGCTACCTGGCCGCGACCGGCAAGGCCGGCGCCGCGGGCCTCGAATTCGGCTTCACCATCCCCTCCGGCGACGTGGCGGCGGTCATCGACATCGTCGCCGCGGCGGCGCGGCAAAAGTCCGGCGGCGGCGGATTCTAGGGCATGGAAGCCAAGACGGCCTTTGACGAGTTATACGGCATCGTCCGGCGGCTCCGCGCCCCGGACGGCTGCCCCTGGGACCGCGAGCAGACGCCGGCGAGCCTGCGCGGCGGCCTCGTGGAGGAGACCTACGAACTCGTCGAGGCCATCGACGAGGGCGATCCCGACCACGTGCGCGAGGAGGTCGGCGACCTCTTCCTCCTCGCCACGATGATCGCCTTCATGCACGAGGAGTCGGGCGCCTTCACCGTCGCCGACGCCCTGTCGGGCATTTCCGACAAGCTCGTGCGCCGCCATCCCCACGTCTTCGGGGAGAGCGACGCCGACACCTCGGAGAAGGTCCTGAAGCAATGGCGGGAGATCAAGGAAAAGGTCGAGGGCCGGCGCCCCAAGGATTCGATCCTCGACGAGGTCTCCCGCGCCCTGCCGCCGCTCGAGCGCGTCTACAAGCTCCAGAAGAAGGCGGCCAAGGTCGGCTTCGACTGGCCCCGCTCGGAGGAGGTCTGGGCCAAGGCCCGCGAGGAGCTCGCGGAGGCGGAGGCGGCCTGCGAGGCGGCCTCCGTCGCCGGCGACCGCGAGGCCGTGGAGGAGGAACTCGGCGACCTCCTCTTCTCCGTCGTGAACCTGGCTCGCTGGCTCGGCGTGGACCCCGCCCTGGCCCTGAACCGCACGGCCGACAAGTTCGGCCGCCGCTTCCGCCACGTGGAGAAGCGCATGGCCGAGGCCGGAAAGCCCCTTCGCGCGGAGGAGCTCGAACTCATGGATTCCTACTGGAACGAGGCCAAGGCCGCGGAGCGCGGCCGGAAATAGCCGCCGCGCGGACAGGGCGCTGCCGGGAGCCCCCGGCCGCGCCGCCGCGCCGGTCGTCCGGTCAGGCGAAGAGCACTTCGGCGGCGCGCGGCGCCGTCACGGGCGCCAGGCCCGTGAGCCCGCGCAGGAAGGCGACGTCGTCGCGCAGGGCCTCCTCGTCGTCGGACCCGGTGCGGCC
>JAEUJG010000007.1 GCA_016794765.1 Spirochaetaceae bacterium
GACGATCATCCGGAGATGCATGAAACCCGCGCCGACGCAGGCGAATACCGCCGCGTAGCCGAGGTAGCTTTCCTGGAGGGTGTCGTAGACAAGCGGCATGGCGGCCTGAGTCCTTGGAAAGGGGATGGCCGGAGTATTGCCGTTTGCCGCGGCTTTGCCTAGGGTCCGGACTCCGACCGCGCGCCCGCGGACCCGGAATCGGGCGCCGCCCCCTATCGCCCCTCCGCCCGGGCCTTGAGCCCCCGGAGCATGGCCGGCTGCTGGACCATCGCGCCGCCCACGTCGTTCACGAGGGCGTTGGCGAAGGTCGAGAGGAAGCCCCGCGGATACGCGCTGCGAAAGCGCACCAGGAGCCTCGTGCCCGCGCTTCCCCGCGGCTCCAGGCGGTAGACCCAGGAGACGTTGAAGGCCGCGGCGGGGTCGCGCGGATCGCCGGCCAGGACAAGGAGGCGGCCGGGCTCGAGCGCCGCGATCTCAAGGCCGAGGCCGGGGACGAGATGGATCTTGTCGCCGACCGCCATGGCCTGGAGTTCGGGGTGGATTCGCGTTGAGGAGCCCGTGCCGTCGACGAAGTAGTCCTTGGCCGCGAGGAGGTTGATCGCGTCCACGTTGTACCAGCCGGCGCGGCGGTAGCCGACCTGGGCGAGCCACTTCCAGACCGTCTCCGGAGGGGCGTCGATGTCGATGGCTTGGGTGTAGGCGGAGCGGGGCGCGGGGACGAAGGCGTCGCCGGGGAGGGGCGCGGCCCGCTCGGCGGCGGTCGCGCCGAGGCCCAGGAAGAGGGGCCGGACGAGGGCGAAGAAGACGAGGAGGGCGTAGAGGCCGAGGAGGACCAGGCCGAGGAGGCCTTTCCCGAGGCGGCGCGCCGAGAGGGGCCTCCAGCGCGGGCAGGGGAAGAAGGGCCGCACGCGCGCGCGATAGGCGGCGTGGCTTTCGCCGAAGCGCCCGGCCAGGGCGGCTTCCTCGGCCGCGACGAGGCGGCCCGCGACCAGGCGCAGGGCGAGGGCGCCCGCGAGGAGGAGCCAGTTGTCGAGGGCGAAGGCCAGGGCGGGCAGGGCGAAGTAGATCCAGAAGCCGTAGATCGGATGGCGGCAGAGGCCGTAGGCGCCCTTCTCCGCCAGGATTCCCGCGCGCCGCGCGGCTAGGATCTCGCGGGCGGCCCGGCCCAGGAAGGGCAGGCCGAGCGCCGCGAGGAAGACCGCCAGGGCCAGGAAGGGCCCGCGCAGGGCGCCCTCGAAGGCGAGGAAGCCCGGGAAGAGCAGGCCGAGGCCGAAGGCCAGGAGGAGGAAGGGCCCGACGAGGAGGGCGATGCGGGGGGCGACGCCGAGGAGCGTCCGTCCGGCCTCCGGGGCCGCGGTGTTAGCCCGCATTTCTCACCCGACGCGCATTATTTTTCCGCAAACGATGGCGTAGCCATGCTATGCGCGTCGGCCGGAAAAATCGGGCCGATCTCGGCGTCGCTCGTCGTCTCCGGTGCTCACATGCAGAAAAGCATGCTCCGCTCCTCGACTTCCTCGCTCCTTGATCTCGTCCCGATTTTTCCTGTGAGAAATACGGGCTAGTGCCCACGATGGTCTCCTTGGACTGCGACTATCGCCGATCGGCGGCATCTCTTCAAGCGAGGCCGCGGAAAATAAAAATGGCCTCCCGAAGGAGGCCATCGATAACCGGCGCCTTTCCCGCGCCCCTAGGCCACGATCTCGAAGCGCTCCGCGAGGACGGCCAGGCCGGCCTTGTCGCTCACCTCGAGCTTCTGGTAGGCGCGGGAGATGGTGTTCCGCACGGTGGAGTCTGAGACCTCGTAGTCGACCGCGATCTCCTTGTGGTTCCGGCCCGCGAGCACGGCCAGCACGTAGGTCTTCTCCGCCGGCGAAAGCCCCTTGTCGTCCAGGGAAAGCCTGGGCTTGGGCTCCTTGAGGTAGACCATCAGCTTTTCCTTGTAGGCTAGGTAAAGGATTAGGATGAACCCGGTGATAAAAAAAACAGGTGTCAAGCTGTAAATCAACCCGCGCCCAGACTTCAGGGTAAAAAAAAGCTCCCATCCATAAAGGTATAATAGGCTAATTAGAAGCTTAGGGAAACGCCGTGTTTCAAAAAAACCTAATCGAAAAAGTAGGAGCATAGCGACAATAAATGCTGCTAGGCCATAAAAGCTCTCATGCGAACTTGAAAGAGAGAGAGGAACAATAGCTAAGAAAATAATAGGCTGAACCCATTGAAGACGCTGGATAAATGCACTCGCAAAAAATACCACGGACATTACAAGCTGAAGGATCATTATCCAGCTAGCTATCATCTCTATAAAAGGAACTCTTGGAGATATCAATCCACCGATTAAATTTACACAGTAGCCTAATGCAAAGAGCGATCCGAGAAACAATCCGGTCGATTTTAGGTTGTGGTGCATTTAGAATTCCCAAAATGATCTTTCAAGCTGATTAATAGGCAATAAATCATCATAAGGGGATACAGCCTTGGAGGCGGAAAGCTCGGCGAGGATCGTGTCGGCGTTCCAGGCCTTGGAGAGGAGGGGATTGTACTCCCCGCTCTTCGCGTCCTTTTCAAGGTCCTTCCGGTAGCCGTTGGTCATCAGGATGGCCAGGCGGCGCATGCCCTCCGCGATGAGGGCCTTGTCGCCGCCCTGGAAGTCGGCGATGGGGGCAAGGCGGGCCAGGGGGTCGCGGTCGTCGGCCGGCTTGTGGTCGAAGGCCTTGCGGCAGCTCTCGCTGGAGGCGAGGACAAAGGTGCCGAGGTGGGCCAAGGCGGTCCGCTCGGGCTCGTCGCAACCGGCCACATAGGGAATGGCGGCCACTAGGCGGGCGGTCTGGTTCAGCTCGAGGCGCTGGGCGGCCTCGGGGCTCATGTTGAAGGCGGCGGCGATGCGCTTGGCCAGGTCTGCCCAAAGGGCGGGGGTGAAGGTGCTGTTCATTGTGGCTCCGTCGTCATCATAGCACCGTAGGGAAAAGGGTCAATAGCTTAATTGCGCTTTGTAGACGGATGTCCGAACTTCGAATTCGGGCGTGTAGACAACTGTCTACGTCCAAATTCCCCCGATTTGCTTGTAAGTGGGCGGGAAAAGGGGTAGGCTTATCTTGCGATCCATCGAGAGCTTGGCCGTACAACCTACTCTTCGAGTCTGGTCGCTCGAAAGGTAAAAACAGTCCGACGCCGGTCGGCAAGGCAAAACGATCGAAAAAAGTGCGCAGGTAAAAACAGGCCGGTGACCCGCCGGAAGGTAAAAACAGGACGAAAATCGGGGAGGTAAAAAACAGACGACACGGGCGTCCCGGGGGGGACGCCCGTGTTGTTTTAACACCCTCCGACGGCTAGGTCCTCGCGCTTGCGGGTGGAGGGATGCCGGGGAGCCCGGCGGGTCTGTGGGCGAAGGTTTGCGGAGGGTCTGGCCGAGGGGCGCGCTCAGCGCCCGCCCTGTTCGCCTGAGGCCCCGCGGGCGCCGCGGATAGCGGAGGCGACGTGGGCCTTCTGCACGAGGCCTGAGCGTTCCAGCTCCTCCGCCAGGCAGGCGGGGCAGAGGCCGTGGCTGAGCCGGTCCAGGGGCGGGCGGACCGCCGAGAGGGCGCCCGGCGCGCTCCAGCCGCCCGCTTCGTCGCGCAGGGCGCCGCAGCGCGCGCAGACCGGTATGGGCCGTTCGCAGTCGGCGCGGACGGCGCGGAGCAGGGCTTCCTTCTCGGCCAGGGCTTCCTTGTAGACGGTGATGTCGCAAAGGAGGGCCGTCTTGGAACCGGGCCCCGCCTCGGAGAAGCGCGCCTCGTAGTGGCGGACGCCCTCCGGGCCTTCCACGCGGAGGGGGGCCGGCCCGAGCTCCCGCGTCGCCGCCCGGGAAAAGAGCTCGGCCAGCTCGCGGCGCCCGACCGCCCCGCCAAGGCCCTCGAGCGGCAGGCTGGCCAGGAAGGCGCGGGCCGCGCGGTTCATTTCCGTCACGTCGCCATGGGCGTCGATGATGAAGAGGGGATCAGGCAGGCAATCGAAGCCGCTCGCGCGCCGCGCCCTGCGTCCCGGGCCGGGCTGGCCCTGGGTCGAGGGCTGGAGGAGGGCGGAGACCGCGGAAATGAATCCCGATTCGATCATGGGTACACAGTGCCCCCTGCGGCCGCGCCGGTCAAGGCTCAAACTCCGGAAGCGCCGTAGACAGTTGTCTACAGGCGCCTCCGGAGGTCCTAAAATCGCCAACCGGAGCCGCCCGCGGGCCGCGCTAGATCCTCGCGCCCATCTGGTTCCCCGATTCGTAGCGCCGGAGCCCGGCCCGGAACAGCGCGTAGGCGCCGGCCGCGTAGCAGCAGGCCACGAGGAGGAGGAGGGGAGCGAGCCGCCAGTCCAGGTTCTTGAAGACCGCCAGCGGCAGGAAGGCGATGAAGCCCGAGGGCAGGATCGAGTAGAAGACCCAGCGCATGCCCTTGTCAAAGATCGTCTCCGGATAGAGCGAGAAGGACAGGAGGAACTCCGTCAGGGCGCCGGAGATGGCCTGGGAGTTGCCCATGAAGAAGGTGAGGCACTCCGCCGCGGCGAAGGTGGCCGCGAAGACGAGGCCGCCCGAGACTGAGAGGAGGGAAAAGAGGAGGAGCCGCTCCAGGCCGAAGCCGGGCAGGAGGCAGAGGACGATGAAGCCGTAGATGAGGTCGCCCCAGGCGGAGACGACCGTCTTGGACACGAGGAGGTTCAGGAAGGGATCCTTCGGCTGGAGGAGGTAGAGGTCGAGCTCGCCCTGCATCACGATGCGCCCCAGGCTCCGGATGTTGCCGAAGAGAACGTGCGCGAGGCCGAAGGCGGAACTGACCACCGCCCAGATGAACATCACGTCCTCGAAGCCGTAGCCGCCCACGCCGCCCGTGCGGTCGATGAGGACGCCCCAGAAAAAGGCGAAGGCGGCGTTGTTGAGCATCATGCCGAAGACCTGGATGAGGAAGTTGATACGGTACTCCATCACGGCCAGGAGGTTGGCCCGGAAGGCGGCCCCGAGGAAACGGGCGTAGGCCCGGAAGGTCGATCGCTTGGCCATGGTCAGCCTCCCTGCACGGCGAGCTTGCCCCGCGCGGCGCGGAACACGAGATTCGCGAGCGCCACCGCGCCCGCGAGCCAGAGGACCTGCGCCGCCACGAGGCGCAGCGCCTCGCTCCCCGTCGCCGCCACGGCGATGCGCGCCGGCGCGTAGGAGAGGGAGGGGAAGGGCGTGAAGACCGCGACCGCGCGGGCGGCGTCGGGCAGGAACTCGATGGGCAGGAGGGTGCCCACGACGAGGGCGAGCTTCTGGAAGATCCAGAAGAAGGCGGCGTTCTCCTCCACCCAGAAGGCGGTCATCGCGATGGAGAGCTGGAGGAAGAACTGCAGCGAGCCCGCGAGGAGGAGGGAGCCGAGGACGGCCAAGGCGCGCGCCGGCTCGAGGAGGGGCGGCGGTCCCGCGACGAGGAGGCCGATGAGGATGCCCTCCGCGACGAAGACCGCCATGTCCACCAGGGCGGGTCCCATCGCCTCCGCCCAGTGGTAGCCGACGAAGCTGTAGGGGCGCGCGAGGAGGTAGGCGACCTGCCCCGACTTCACGTCGTCCGCGAGGCGCCAGAAGAAGCGGCCGAAGCCGAAGACCGAGATCTCCGCGACGATGAAGTACCATATCGCCATGGTCCGGTCGTAGCCCGCGATCGTCGCGGCGCCGCCCTGGCCCTCCGCGGGCGCGCGGCCCAGGAAGGCCGCCGTCCAGATCCGCGAGAACACGAAGACGAAGAGGCCGTAGGTCAGCATGCTTCCCGCGTAGTTCGCGAGGTAGGCCAGGCGGCTCTTGAGGCCCGTCGCCGCGATGAGGCCGTACTTGCGCGCGACGGCCCGGAGGCGCGCGCGGAGGCGCCGGGTCGCGGCGCTCACGCGGCGCCCCCGGCCCCGCCGGCAGCCGCTTCCGGCGCTTCCGCCGCCGTCCGTGGCCTGGCCGCCCGCGCGGCCTCGGCTCCGCTCCTGCCCGCGAAGATCGCCGCGATGATGTTCTCCAGGGGCTCGTCCTCCACGGTGAGGTCGAGGATCTCGCCGCGCTCCGCCAGGGCGCGCACGAGCTCGGGCAGGCGGTGGACGCGCGTGTCCACCTCGAAGCTCGCCTGCGTGAAGGCGCCGGGGGCGCCGCCCGCCGCGCCGGCCCCATCGCCCGCCGCGCCGTCGGCGATGCCGTCGCCCGCCGCGCCGAGCTTGGTCTTCACGGGGACGAGGCCGGGGATGTCGAAGGCGACGGGGCTCGCGTACTTGACGCCGAGGTACTTGCGCGCCAGGGCGCGGTGCTTGAGCTCCTTCATCGACTCGTCCACGACGATCTCGCCGTGGTGCACGATGATGGCCCGCTTGCAGACCTTCTCGATGTCGCCGATGTCGTGGCTCGTCAGGAAGACGGTCGCCTTGTCGGTCTTCGCCGCCTCCTCCAGGAGGACGCGCACCTCGCGCTTGGCGACCACGTCGAGGCCGATGGTCGGCTCGTCCAGGAAGAGGACGCGGGGACTGTGGAGGAGGCTGGCCGCGATCTCGCAGCGGATTCGTTCGCCCAGGGAGAGCTTGCGCACGGGCACGTCCATGTAGGGCGCGAT
>JAEUJG010000028.1 GCA_016794765.1 Spirochaetaceae bacterium
AGCTGGATGCAGCGCGTCAGCACCGATACGATGAACGGCGACATGCAGTTCTGGCTCCGCCGCACGGAGCGCGACATGGCGAAGGCGGAAAACGGCCTCGCCCGGCAGGAGCGCATCGAAAACCTCCGCGACGATCCCCTCGGCGCGGCCCGCGCCGTCCGCTACGAGTCCGTCGTCGGGCGACTCGAGCGCTACGAGAAGAACGCGGCCTGGGCGGGCGACCAGTACAAGGTCTCCGAGGCCTACGTCCGCGAGGCCCTGGACGTCACCCAGCGCCTGCGCGAGATCGCGGTCCAGGGCGCGAACGGCGTCTACACGAAGGACGACCAGAAGCACTACATGGCGATCGAGGTGGAGGAGCTCGTCAAGGAGCTCGTCGCCATCGGCAACGCCAAGGGCCCCGACGGCGCCTACGTCTTCTCCGGCGACAAGTCGCGCACCGAACCCTTCCGGGTCGTCTCCGGATCCTCCCCCGCCGCGGGCCGGGAGGTGATCCAGGCCGTGCAGTACCTGGGCGGCTCCGGCGGCGCCGCGACGGAGGTCACCGAGGGCTCGACCATCCCCCTTTCGCAGTCCGGCTCCGAGATCTTCTGGGCCGAGCGCCAGACCGCGCTCTCCGGCTACGACGCCCGCGACTGGCGCGCCCGCGAAGACGCGCGCATCCTGGTCGACGGCAAGAGCGTCGAAATCAAGGCCGGCGACACGGTCCACGCCGTGGCCGCCAAGATCAACGACTCGGGCGCCGCCGTCAAGGCGAGCATCGATCCCCGGCGCTTCTCCCTCTCCCTGGAGGCGACCGTGCCGCACGAGATGCGCCTCGAGGACGGCCGCGAGGCCGGGGCGGACGCGGCGGGCGGCGGCGGCGGGCGGCCCGGCGTGCTCGAGGAGCTCGGCCTCCTCTCGGGAAGCGGCCTGCCCGGCCAAAACTGGGCGCCGAGCGCCCGCGTGACGGGAGGCTCACTCTTCGATGTGGCCCTGCGGCTCCGGGACTCCCTGCATCGCGGCGACGTCATCGAGACCGGCGGCCTCTCCCTGGCGGGCATCGACGCCGGCATCGACGGCCTGACCCGCCGCGCCGCCGAGCTCGGCTCCCGGAGCGAGCGCCTCGACATGGTCCAGGTCCGCCTCAACCGCGAGATCCCGGACACGACCAAGCTCCTCGCGAACGAGAAGGACCTCGACCTGACGCGCGCGATCACCGACTTCCGCATGATGGAGTACGCCCACAAGGCCTCGCTCGGCTTCGCCGGACGACTCTTCCCCCAGACGCTCCTTGACTTCCTCCGCTAGGCCGGGCATAGTGGCGACCGACATGAGATTCAGCACCAAGGCCTACGGGGAAATCGAAATCGACGAGCGCCAGCGCGTGCGCTTTCCCGGCGGCATCCTCGGCTTCGAGAAATTCACCGAGTACGCCCTCCTCGACGCGCGCCAGAAGCCCTTCTTCTACCTCCAGTCCCTGGAGGTGCCGGAGCTCGCGTTCATCCTCATCGATCCCTTCCTCTTCCGCCCGGACTACGCCCTCGACATCGGCGACGAAGCCCTCGGCGACATCGGCCTCGAGGGGCCGGAGGACGCGATCGTCTTCTCCATCGTCACGGCGCCCCAGGACGGCAGTCCCATCACCGCCAACCTCATGGGTCCCCTCATCGTGTCCAAGTCGCGGCGCGTGGGCATGCAGGCTGTCCTCCCCGACTCGCGCTGGCGCGTGAAGCACGACATCATGGCCGAGCTCGCGGCCCTCCGGAAGTGACGCGATGCTGATACTCTCGCGCCGCGTCAACGAAAAAATCATCATCGGCGAGGACGTCGTGGTGTCGATCATCGAGGTGCGCGGCGACCAGGTGAAGATCGGCATCGAGGCCCCGAAGAGCGTCAAGGTCTTCCGCGAGGAGGTCTTCAACGCGATCCAGGGCGAGAACCGCCGCGCCGCCGCCGCCGCCGCCGGGGCCGCCCTGCCCGAACTCGACCTTCCCGGCGCCAAATAGGGGCGCCGGCCTTCGCGCCGCGCGCCGCTGATTGGCCCGCTTCTTGCTTCCCCTCCCCTCCCCGCCGCCTTGGAAATTTTGCTATCCCCCATCGACCGCGTTAGACTTCATGTATCGTCCGGAATACAAAAGCATCACGGCGCCTTGACGGCTTGATCGGCATCGATCGCAGGTAAAA
>JAEUJG010000137.1 GCA_016794765.1 Spirochaetaceae bacterium
CCGCGACGACGGAGACGACGGGGATCAGGTTGATGAAGGCGCTGGCCGGGCCGGCGCCGAGGATGTCCAGGCTCGTCACGTAGAACCAGTAGCCCAGGGCCGAGCAGAAGATGCCGAGATAGAGCACGTGAAGGACGATCGTCGGCCCGGGAAGGACCCAGGCGGGGATCTCGGCGACGACGAAGGGCAGGAAGCCGACGAGGCCGAAGAGGCTCTGCCAGAAGGTGATCGCGACGCGGCCGTAGCGCGCGCCCAGGGGCCTCGTGAGGAAGGAGTAGGCGACCCAGGCCAGGGCCGCGCCGGCCATGTAGACGAAGCCCATCGGCGTGGAGACCGCGCCCGGCGAACGCGCGGCGATGAGGCCGACGCCGCCGAGGGAGAGGACGGCCCCGACATAGGAGCGCGCCCCGAGGCGGGTCTTCAGGAAGAGCCGCTCCGCCAGCATCGTGAGGACGGGAATGGAACCGATGATGAGGGAGGCCTCCGAGGCGGAAAGGAGGAGGATTCCGTTGTTCTCGCAAAGGAAGTAGAGCGTGACGCCGGCCAGGCCGCCGGCCGCCAGGCGCGGAAGGTCGCGCCGCTCGACGCTGAGCCTTTCCTTGGTCGCCAGGGCCACGAGGGGCAGGACCGCGACCGCGACGATGAAGCGCCAGAGGCCGAGGCTCATCGGCGGGATGACCGTCACCGCGACCTTGATGCTGAGGAAGGACAGGCCCCAGATGAGGGCCGTGGCGAGGCCGAGGGCGGAGGCGATGGCGCGTTCTCGTTTCATGGAGCGATCCTAGCGCGGGAAGGCCTTCAGGTCTAGGAGTCTCGCGGCGCGATGGCGGCGCGGCGCGATGGCGGCACGCGATGGCGGTGCCATTGCGCCGGCCCGGCTTTACAGAGCCGGCCGCGCGGGAGGATACTGCCCCGAAGCTGGAGGCCCCATGTCGCGGAAAGAGCTGGAGACGGTCCTTGATTACATCCTGAACCGGGCCGACGACGCCGAGTTCGAGGTCCTCCTCAAGGCCTGCGAGCGCCGGAAGCGGGACAAGTCCATGCTCGGCAAGATAGGCGGCCTCGGACCCTCGGAATCGGCGCGCCGCGCGGCCGCGGACATCCAGGGACAGATGGGCTACTCCCTCGACGGCATCCGCTCCATGGTCAAGGACTTCGTCGGCGACATCATACGGAAGAACGCCCCCGAGATCGGCGAGGACGAGCTCCGCGCCCTCCTCGAGGCCTACGTGCCCGATCCGGCCAAGGCCGAGGCCCGCGCCCGCGAGGCGGGAACCGCGCGCTCGCCCCTCCCGCCGGAAGCGATCCTCAAGATGGCCGAACAGTTCATCGAATACTCGGAGGGCGCCATGGCGCCAAGCCGGCAGCGCGAACTCTGGGAGGAGATGCCCCGCTGGCAGGACGCCTACTGGCAGGCCTTCCCGCCCGAGGTGAAGCTCCTCGTGAAGGCCTACCTCGAGGGCAAGCTGAGCGTCGAGGAGTACGGCAAGGCCATCGTTTCGATCCTGGAACTCTAGGAGCCCGCTCCGACGCCGGGGTCCGCGCCGCCCTCGCTGTCCGCCCCGCCCTCGAGGATCCGCGCCCCCGCCGCGAGGACGTGGTCCGACAATTCCTGCAGGTGCTTCGAGTGCCGGTTCCAGCGGTGCCAGTAGAGCGGTACTTCGATCCGCGCGCGGGGCTCGAGCTCGACGAGCCGACCCTCCGCCAGGGCCCGGGCGGCCAGGACTTCGGGCACGAGGCCGTAGCCGACGCCGGCCTCGATCGCGTCGACGTATTTCTCGGTCGAGGGGACATAGTGCGCGGGCGAATCGGGCCGGCGCCCGCCGAAGACCTGGGCGAGCGAACGGTGCTGGAGGGGATCGTCCCGGGAATAGTGGATGAGGGGCGCGGCCTCGACGGCGGCGCGGACGAAGCCGTCCTTGAACCACCGCTCGCGGAACTCCGGCGACGCGGCCAGGACGTAGCGCATCCGGCCGATGATGGTCGAGGAGCAACCCTGGATGCCTTCGCGCTGGGGGCTCACGCAGGCGACGACGGCCCCCGACTTGAGAAAGGCGAGGGTTCGGTCCTGGGCCTCCACGAGGATCTCCACGGTGATCCGCCTCTCCCGCAAGAGGGGCAGGATCGCGTCGAGGAGCCAGACCGCCAGGCTGTCGGTGTTGACGGCGATGGGAAGATGTTGGTAACCGGAAGCCGACCTCGAGCCGATTTCCCCGACGGCGTCGTCCTCGAGGCCAAGGACCTGCCGGTAATGGCGAAGGAGCCGTTCACCGGCCTGGGTCGCGCGCGGGGGCGTTTCCCGAACGATGAGAACCCTTCCCATCTCGTCCTCGAGTTGCTTGACCCGCTGCGAAACCGCGGACTGGGTGATGCGCAGCCGCAGGGCGGCGCGTTCAAAGCCCCGCTCCTCGAGCACGGCGGCGAAGGCTTCCACAAGGCGATAATCGAGCATGCGGATATATTAGCATCGCTAATGACTAAGTTAAACTATTAATTTTACTAAACTCCCAAATGCGACTACAGTGAAGGTGCCGGTGGAGCGCCTTCGCCCCTTCCGGCGCAGCGCCCCAGCGCACGAAAGGATCCCGCCGACATGAACGAGCCCAGCAACGATATCCTGCGGATAGACGGCCACTCCCTCGACCTCGACAAGGTGGCCCGCGTGGCCCGCTTCGGCGCCACGGCCGAGCTCTCCCCCGACGCGATGACCCGCGTGGAAGCCTCGCGCGCCGTCGTCGACCGCTGCGTGGAAGACAACCTCGTGCGCTACGGCATCACCACGGGCTTCGGCAAGTTCTGCGACGTCGTGATCTCGAAGTCGGAAAACGCCACCCTCCAGAAGAACCTCATCATGAGTCACGCCTGCGGCGTCGGCGAGCCCCTCCCCGACGAGGTGACGCGGGCCATGGCCCTCCTCCGCGCCAACGCCCTGGCGGTCGGCTACTCGGGCATCAGGCCCTCCACCCTCCGCGCCCTCGTCGCGATGCTCAACGCGGGCATCGCGCCCATCGTCCCAGAGAAAGGTTCCCTCGGCGCCTCCGGCGACCTCGCCCCCCTCTCCCACCTGGCCCTCGTCCTCTGCGGGATGGGCGAGGCGAACTACCGCGGCCGCCGCATGTCCGGCGCCGAGGCCCTGGCCGCGGCCGGGCTCGTCCCGGTCGAGCTTTCCGCCAAGGAAGGCCTGGCGCTGATCAACGGCACCCAGGTGATGACGGCCGTCGGCGCCCTGGCCGCCTACGACGCGCGCGCCCTCGTGCGGACCGCCGACCTCGCCGCGGCCATGACCGCGCAGGCCCTCCGCGGCATCGTCGACGCCTACGACCCCCGGGTGCACTCCCTCCGCGGCCAGCCCGGCCAGGAGACGGCGGCCGCCAACCTCCGCGCCCTCCTCGAAGGCTCCCGCTTCTCGACGCGCCAGGGCGAGCTCCGCGTCCAGGACGCCTACGCCCTCCGCTGCGTGCCCCAGATCCACGGCGCCAGCCGCGACGCCGTCGACTATGTCACGGGCGTCGTGGAGCGGGAGCTCAACGCCGTCACCGACAATCCGCTCATCTTCCCCGACGCGGGCGCGGCCGACGGCCTCGGAGACATCATCTCCGGCGGCAACTTCCACGGCCAGCCCGTCGCCCTGGCGATGGACTTCCTCGGCATCGCGCTGGCGGAGCTCGCCAGCGTCTCGGAGCGCCGCATCGAGCGCCTCGTGAACCCGAGCCTCTCGAACGGCCTCCCCGCCTTCCTGACGCGCGCCGGCGGCCTCAACTCCGGCTTCATGATCACCCAGTACGCCGCCGCCGCCCTCGTCTCGGAGAACAAGGTGCTGGCCCACCCGGCCAGCGTCGACTCGATACCCTCCAGCGCCAACCAGGAGGACCACGTCTCCATGGGCACGATCGCCGCGCGCAAGGCCCGCTCCATCCTCGAGAACGCGCGCGGGGTCCTCGCCATCGAGCTCCTGGCCGCCTGCCAGGCCGTGGACCTCCGCGCCGAGGAGCTGGGCGCGCGCCCCGAGGAGCTCCTGGCGCCGGCGACCGCCGCCGCCTACCGCGTCCTCCGCGCCGCCGTCCCCGGCCTCGCGGAGGACCGCGTCATGTACACCGACATCGACGCCGTCCGCGCCCTCCTGGCCGACGGCGCCATCCTCAAGGCCGCCGGGGCCGTGACCAAGATCGCCTGACGCGAAGAAAGGAGAATCCATGCCGACCAACGCGGACATCGAAAGAGCCATGAGCGTCAAGCTCGAGTGGGACGAGCTCCCCCCCGACCCCGTCTTCGAGCCGGGCATCCGCCGCGCCCCCCGCCGCGAGGCCAAGCTCACGGCGGCCCAGGAGGCCCTGGCGCTCCGGAACGCGCTCCGCTACGTCCCCGAGCGCTGGCACGGAAAGCTCGCGCCCGAGTTCCTGGCGGAGCTCCGCGAGAAGGGCCGGATCTACGGCTACCGCTTCCGCCCCGCGGGCGGCCTCAAGGGCCTCCCCATCGACGCCTACAAGGGCAAGTGCGTCGAGGGCCGCGCGATGCAGGTGATGATCGACAACAACCTCGACTTCGCCGTCGCCCTCTATCCCTACGAGCTCGTCACCTACGGCGAGACGGGGCAGGTCTGCCAGAACTGGATGCAGTACCGCCTCATCAAGAAGTACCTCGAGCTCGTCGACGAGAACACGACCCTCGTAGTCGAGTCCGGCCACCCCCTCGGCCTCTTCAAGAGCCATCCCTACGCGCCCCGCGCCGTCGTCACGAACGGCCTCATGATCGGCATGTTCGACAACTCGAAGGACTTCGCCGTCGCGGCCGCCCTCGGCGTCGCGAACTACGGCCAGATGACCGCCGGCGGCTGGATGTACATCGGCCCCCAGGGCATCGTGCACGGCACCTACAACACCATCCTCAACGCGGGCCGGCTCAAGCTCGGCGTGGCCGCCGACGGCGACCTCAAGGGCAAGCTCTTCGTCTCCTCGGGCCTCGGCGGCATGTCCGGCGCCCAGGGCAAGGCGGCGAACATCGCCAACGCGGCCAGCATCATCGCCGAGGTGGACCCCTCCCGCGTCGAGACGCGGAAGAGCCAAGGCTGGGTGGACGTCGTCGCGCGCGCGCCGGAGGAGGCCTTCCGCCTCGCGGAAGAGGCGCGGGCCAAGGGCGAGCCCCTCGCCGTCGCCTTCCTCGGCAACGTGGTCGAGCTCCTCGAGTGGGCCGACGCCCACGGCGCCCGCATCGACCTCCTCTCCGACCAGACCTCCTGCCACGCGGCCTACGAGGGCGGCTACTGCCCCGCCGGCACGAGCTTCGAGGAGCGCACCCGCCTCCTCCGCGAGGCCCCCGAGGAATTCCGCGCCCGCGTGGACGCCTCCCTCCGCCGCCATTTCGAGGTGGTCCGGCGCCTCTCCGCCAAGGGCACCTACTTCTTCGACTACGGCAACTCCTTCCTGAAGGCGGTCTGGGACGCGGGCGTCCGCGAGGTCTCCCGGAACGGCGCGGACGAGAAGGACGGCTTCGTCTTCCCGAGCTACGTGGAGGACATCCTCGGCCCCGAGCTCTTCGACTACGGCTACGGCCCCTTCCGCTGGGTCTGTCTCTCCGGGAAGCCGGAGGACCTCCGCAGGACCGACGCCGCCGCGATGGCCGCCATCGACCCGGAGCGC
>JAEUJG010000142.1 GCA_016794765.1 Spirochaetaceae bacterium
GGCCGGCGTATTCGCCGCCGTAGAGGAGGGGCAGGAGGGGCTGGGCCGAAAGGGCGGAGCCGAGGAAGTAGCCGCCGAAGAGGACGTTGACGCCGTTGATCGCGCAGAACCAGGCGTTCGCTTTCTTCGGATTGGAGGAAAAGGCGGCGAGGCGCTTCATCGGCAGGCTGCCGCCGTAGCTCCGGTCCGCGCGGTCCTTGCGCCGGAGGAGGCCGGGGAAGGCGAAGTAGATCGCCCCGCCCGGGCTGACCTGGGGCTCGCCCTCGAACTCGAGCATGTAGCGGTTGATGGCGCGCTCGGCCTCGGCCGGCGGAAGGCCGGTGATGGCCATGAACTCCGGCATCGTGATGACGCCCTTGTTCGACTGGAGGAAGGCGACGACGGCCTTCTTCTCGACGCTCGGCCAATCGGCGTTCGGGTCCCCGTCGCCGAAGACGAAGGAGAAGATCGCCTTGTGGAGGGGGCGCCGCTCGCGGCGGCGCTGGTCTCGGACGCCGCGCTCGTAGGCTCGCTGATGGGGATCCTTGAAGAGCTCGGAGTAGAACCAGATCCGGACGAAGGCGTCGAGGAGGCGGCCGGTCAGCCAGAGGCCGCCGAGCCCGCCGCCCCGGTCCGAGTCGCGGTCGTTCTTGCCGGACATGGAGACCGCGATGGAGGCGAGGGTGGCGAAGAGGGCGAGGGCCAGGAAGAGGACGAAATAGCCGACCAGCATGACGACGATCCAGGCCTTGAAGAGGAAGGTCGCGGCGGCGGCCGCGCCCTTCTTGAAGGCCTTCCAGAATCGCCTCAGGGAGGGGCCGAGGCCGCGGTAGCGGCTCCTGAAGCCGTCGGGGAAGGAGTACAGCAGTTCGCCGGACTCGGTGACCTTGAGCCGGGCGCCGTATTCGTCGGAAACGGCCTTCACCTCAGCCTCGACCTGGGCCTTCGGGAGGCCGGTCAGGGCGACGAGGTCGGCGGTCGTCGCCTCGCCCTTGCGCTTCCTGAAGGTGTCCACGAGCTTGTCGCGGACGAGTTCGGGCTTGTAGTCGTACACTTTCTTGTCCATCGCTCCAGCCTCCGATCGCTTCGTCGATATGTCGGTGTTCGCGCCCCTTTAAGCGGCTGCCCAAGGGGCTTGGATCTTCGCCGGCCCCGCGGGAACCGGCGGCCGACCCTAGGCGGTACGACCGCCGGCGCGGGAGACGGCGCGGGCGAAAAGCCGGCCGTACTCCGCCGCGGGGCGGTCCCAGGAAAAGTCGCGGGCCATCGCGCGGCGCCGCATCGCGGCGACGTGCTCGGGCTTGTTGTACCAGGCCCAGACCGCCCAACCCGTCGTGTCGTAGACCGAGCGGGGGGTAAGGTCGTCGAAGAGGAAGCCCGTGCCGGCACCGGTCTCCTGGTCGTAGTTCTCGATGGTGTCCGCGAGGCCGCCGGTGCGCCGCGCGATCGGGAGGGTCCCGTAGCGCAGCGAGTACATCTGGTTGAGGCCGCAGGGTTCGTAGCGGCTCGGCATCATGAAGAAGTCGGCGCCCGCCTCGATGAGGTGGGCGGTCTCCTCGCTGTAGCCGATCCGCGCCTTGAAATTCGGCAGGCGGGCGGCGAGGGAGGAAAGCTCGGCCTCGCACCATTTTTCCCCGGAACCCTGGACGACGAACTGGAGCGCCATGCGTTCGCAGATCGGCACCGCGCAGCCGTAGGCGGGCCCGAAGAGCTCGGCGATGCCCTTCTGGTCGGCGAGGCGCGAAACCATGCCGACGAGGGGCAGGCCCGGGTCCTCGGGGAGGCCGAAGGCGCGCTGGAGGGCGCGCTTGCAGGCGGCCTTGCCGGCGAGGTCCTCGGGCGAATAATGCGCGGGGATGAGGCGGTCGGTCCGCGGATCCCAGTCCTCGAGGTCGACGCCGTTCAGGATGCCCACGAGATCGGCGCTCCGGTGCCGGAGGAGGCCGTCGAGGCCGGCGCCGAGCTCGGGGGTCTGGATCTCCCTGGCGTAGGTCGGCGAGACCGTGCCGAGGGCGTCCGCCTCGGCGATGCCCGCCTTGAGGAGGTTCGTCTTCTCGTAATACTCGAAGCCGGCGCCGTGGAAGAGCTCCCAGGGCAGGCCGAGGTCGGGATAGCGGTCCTTGCCGTAGATGCCCTGGTAGCCGAGGTTGTGGATGGAGAGGACGCTCGCCGTGCCGGCGAAGGGTCCGCCGCGCTCGAGGCGGCGCAGGTAGACGGGCGCGAGGGCCGAGGGCCAGTCGTGCGCGTTGACCACGTCGGGATACCAGTCGAGGCGGCGGCAAAGCGCGAAGGCGGCCCGGCAGAAAAGGGCGAAGCGGCGCGGGTTGTCGGCGTAGTCCGGTTCCGCCTTGCTGCCGTAGATCCCTTCGCGGCCGAAGGAGGCCTCGTGGTCCAGGAAGTAGACCGGGACCGGGGAGCCCGGCAGGACCGAGCGGTAGAGGGAGGTCCATTCCTCGCCCTGGGCCGTGGGCACGGCCATCGGCGGGCCGAAGGGCTCGAGCCCGGCCCGGTCGATGGAGTAATAGCGCGGAAGGAAAATGCGGAGGTCGTGGCCGGCCTTGGACAGGGCCCGCGACAGCGCGGAGACCGCGTCGGCGAGACCGCCGGACTTTGCGAAGGGGGTGGCCTCGCTCGTCACCATGAGGATCTTCACGTAGAGGCCGTTCCTTCCGCCCAGGGGGCGCGCGATGGGAGGCTCATGAGGGTGAGTATACGCCGGATGCCCCCGCTTGCGCAACGCGGCTTCCCGGAAAGGGCCGGCCTCGCTATACTTGGCCGGAGGAAGGGCCGTCCGGGCCCTCCGACCGACCCTCGAACCTTTAGGAGCCACAATGCCCGCCACCGTCTATTTCGCCGACATGCGTTCCACCAGCCCCAAGACCTCCACGGTCGGCAAGATCGAGCGCCTCCTGGCCGAACTCGGCGTCGGGACGGCGGTCCGGAAGGGCGACCTCACCGCGATCAAGGTGCATTTCGGCGAGCTCGGCAACGACGCCTACGTGAGCCCGGTCTTCGCGCGCAAGGCGGCCGACGCGGTCCGCGCCGCGGGCGGCAGGCCCTTCTTCTCCGACACGAACACCCTGTACTCAGGCAGCCGCTCCAACGGCCCCGTCCACCTCGAGACGGCGATCGCCCACGGCTTCGACTTCTCCGTCTGCGGCGCCCCCATCGTCATCGCCGACGGCATGAAGAGCGCGGACTGGCGCGAGGTGGCCATCGGCAGGAAATGGTTCGAGCGCGTGAAGATCGCCTCCGCCTTCCTCGACGCCGATTCGATGGTCGTCGTCTCCCACTTCAAGGGGCACGAGATGGCCGGCTTCGGCGGGGCGATCAAGAACCTGGCGATGGGCTGCGCGCCCGCCGCGGGCAAGCGCGACCAGCACTCCTGCAAGTTCTTCGTGAAGGAGGCCAAGTGCGTCGGCTGCGGCCTCTGCGTCGAGGTCTGCCCCGTCGGCGCGCCCGTCCTTTCCGGGCCGAAGGGCCCCGGGGCCAAGGCCTCCATCGATCGCGAAAAATGCATCGGCTGCGGCGAATGCGCCCTCCGCTGCGCGCCCAAGGCGATCACGATGGACTGGAAGGTCGAGATCGCGGAGTTCACCGAGAAGATGACGGAGTACGCGCTCGGCGCCGTCAAGGGCAAGGAGGGACGGGTCCTCTACCTGAACTTCGTGCGCGACGTCGTGCCCGAATGCGACTGCGCGCCCTGGTCCGACGCGCCCCTCGTCGCCGACATCGGCATCCTCGCCTCCACGGATCCGGTCGCCATCGACCAGGCCGCCTACGACCTCGTGAAGGCCGCGCCCGTCGCCGCGGGCTCCGCCATCGAGGGCAAGGCGGGCGCGGGCGACGACAAGTTCGCCGCCGTCCACCCCGAGACGCGGGGCCTCGTCCAGCTCGAGTACGGCGCCGCCATCGGCCTTGGTTCGCGGGAGTATACGCTGGTCGGGATCTAAGGGCCGGCGCCGGCCATCGCGCCGGCGCCGGCTAGTCGTCCTCCTCGATCGAGATGACGTTCGGGAGGCCCTTCACGGCCTTGAGCGTCTTCCGGACGTCGTCCTTGGACTCGACTTCCATCGTGAAATAGCCCTCCACGCTGCCGTCGCCCCGCTCGCCGAGGCGGCCCTCGCGGAGGTGGCCGCGGAACTTGTGCACGGCGGCCTCGATCTCGGAGAAGAGGTCGGCGCTCTTCCGGGCGGCGACGCGGAACCGGGCCGAGAAGAGCGCGGCCGTCGACTCCCAGCTCACCTCGATGCGGCGCTCGGCGAAGTCGGGCACCGCGGCCAGGCTCCGGCAGTCCGCGCGGTGCACGATGATGCCGCGCCCGCGCGAGACGTAGCCCACGATGGCGTCGCCCGTGACGGGGCGGCAGCAGCCCGCGATGCGGATCATGAGGTTCTTGGCGCCGCCCACCGCGACGCCGGCCTTCTCGTTCCGCACCGCCTCGCCGGGGACGAAGCGCCGCAGGACCGTCGTCTCCGGGCCTTCCTTCACCGGCCCGGCGCGGCCGCGGGCCTCCGCGCGCTTTTCCTCCGCCTCGTGCCTCGCCGCCTCGGCGGCGCGCTTCTCCTCGGGCTTTTCCGCGGCGCCCGCGTGCCTGCCCGCGACGATGTTGCGGTCGATCGCCAGGACCTGCCCTGACTGGACGAGCCAGGCGCGGATGCGCGAGCGGGCCTTGGAGGTCTTGGCGAGGGGCAGCCAGTTCATCGTGGGATGGGCCTGGGGGGCGGTGAGGATCTCCACGACCTGCGTGTTCCGGAGCTCCCCGTCCAAGGGCACGATCAAGCCGTCCGCCTTGGCGCCCATGCAGCGGTTGCCCACGTCCGAGTGGATCGCGTAGGCGAAGTCGAGGGGGCCCGAGCCCGCCGGCAGCTCCACGACGTCGCCCTTGGGCGTGAAGACGAAGATCGAGTCCTTGAGGAGCTCGCGCTTGATCTCCTCCAGGTACTCGGCGCCCTGCGAGCGGAACTCGCCCCATTCCTTGAGGCGGTTCACGAGGGGCAGGTCCTCCGGACGCGGCGTCTCCGCGGTGGAGCCCTTCTTGTAGAGCCAGTGCGAGGCGACGCCGTACTCCGCGACGCGGTGCATGTCGCGCGTGCGGATCTGCACCTCGAGAAGGCGGCCCTCGAAGCCCATCACGGTCGTGTGGAGGCTGCGGTAGCCGTTCGCCTTCGGCATCGCGACGTAGTCCTTGAAGCGACCCTCGATGGGCTTCCAGACGCGGTGGACGAGGCCGAGGACGGCGTAGCAGTCGTTCTCGCTA
>JAEUJG010000154.1 GCA_016794765.1 Spirochaetaceae bacterium
CTCTACGACGTCGTCGAGGTGGGAGAGGCCCGGCTCGCCGGCGAGATCATCCGCATGGACCGCCGCGGCGCGACCATCCAGGTCTACGAGGAGAACACCGGCATGCGCCCGGGCGAACCCGTCCTGGCGATGGGGCGGCCCCTTTCGGCCCTCCTCGGCCCCGGCATACTCGGCTCCATCTACGACGGCATCCAGCGCCCGCTCGACGAGCTCAAGCGGCTGTCGGGTTCCTTCCTGGCCCCCGGCGTCAAGGGCGAGCGGCTCGATCCCGCGCGGCGGTGGAACTTCGAGCCCGTCTTGCGCGAGGGCGATCCCGTCGGTCCCGGCACCCTCGTGGGCCGCGTGCGGGAGACCTCCGTCGTCGAGCATCGCATCCTGGCGCCTCCCGGCGCCCCGCGCGGCCGCGCGGCCTGGGTCGCGCCGCCCGGCGACTACACGATACGCGACATCGTCGCCCGCGTGGAGCCCGAGGGCGCCGCGGAAGGGGCCGCCTCCTCCTTCGGCGCGGACGCCGGGATCCGCCTCGCCCACGAGTGGCCCCTCCGCAAGGCGCGTCCCGCCGCGCGGCGCCTGCCCCCCGACGAGCCCCTCATCACGGGGCTCCGGGTCATCGACGTGCTCTTCCCCCTCTCCAAGGGCGGCGCGGCGGCGGTTCCCGGCGGCTTCGGCACCGGCAAGACGATGACCCAGCACGCGATCGCGAAATGGTGCGACGCGGACATCATCGTCTACGTCGGCTGCGGCGAGCGGGGCAACGAGATGACCGACGTCCTCACCGAGTTTCCCCGGCTCGTCGATCCCCGTTCGGGAAGGTCCCTGATGGAACGGACGGTCCTCATCGCCAACACCTCGAACATGCCCGTCGCGGCGCGCGAGGTGTCGATCTACACGGGCATCACCCTGGCCGAGTACTACCGCGACATGGGCTACGCCGTCGCCGTGATGGCCGACTCGACCTCGCGCTGGGCGGAGGCCCTGCGCGAGCTCTCCGGCCGCCTCGAGGAGATGCCCGCGGAGGAAGGTTTCCCCGCCTATCTGCCGACGCGGCTCGCGGAGTTCTACGAGCGGGGCGGCCGCGTCACGACCTTGGGCGGCCCCGTCGGCTCGGTGTCCATCATCGGCGCCGTTTCCCCGCCGGGCGGCGATTTTTCGGAGCCCGTCACGCAGCACACCAAGCGTTTCATCCGCTGCTTCTGGGCCCTGGACCGCGAACTCGCCAACGCGCGGCATTATCCCGCGGTGTCCTGGACCGACTCCTATTCCGAATACGCGGAGGACCTGGGCGACTGGTGGGACCGCGTCGACCCCGACTGGCGGGGCGTGCGGACGCGGGCCCTCGAGCTCCTGAAGCGAGAGCAGAAGCTCCAGGACATCGTGCGCCTCATCGGCCCCGACGCCCTGCCCGACGAGCAGCGCCTTGTCCTCATCACCGCGGAGATGCTCAAGTCGGGCTTCCTCCAGCAGAGCTCCTTCGACGAGGTGGACAAGTACTGCGCCCCCGCCAAGGAAGTCCTTCTCCTGCGCTGCCTGATGGAGTTCCACCGGCGCGCGGAGGGCGCGATCAAGGCGGGCGCGCCCCTCCCCAAGGTCGTGGCCCTGCCGATCCGGGAACGGCTGTCGCGCCTCAAGAGCCTCGTGCGGAACGAGAACCCCGACGAGATCCGCGGCGCGGAGCGCGAGATCGGCCTCGCCTTCGACGAGCTCGACCGGCAGTACCGCAAGGAGGCCCTGAAATGAGGGGTGTG
>JAEUJG010000161.1 GCA_016794765.1 Spirochaetaceae bacterium
GTGGCGGCGGCCGAACCCATCGTTTCCGGCGCCGCCCTCTTGGCGGGGCCCGGCGGCCACGAGCTCAAGACAGCGGCCTTTGGCGTCGAGGGAGGCTATTTTGCCCTCTTCCCCCGCCTGAAATTCTTGTCGGGGGCGGCGCCCGAAGCCGGCGAAAGGGCCTGGATCGTCCTGCCGCGAAGCCGCGCCGAGGAGTTCGAAAAGGCCGAGGGCCGGAAGCTCGCGATCGGCGATTCCCTGCAGCTGACCATGGCGACCAAGGGGGCCTTTGCCATACGCGCGGCGGTCCTGAAGGGCATCGTCGAAAGCCCTTCCCGCGGCGGGGAGGAGGGGGCTCCCGTCTATGTCGACCCGACGACGCTCCGCTCCCTCTTGGGGCTCGCGCTCGGGAACGCCCCGACAGCTGCCGAGGCGGCCGGCGAGGCCGAGGCCGTGGACCTTGCGTCCTTTTTCGACGCGCCCGCCGAGTCCGCCGCGGGAACGACCGACGAAGCGCCCGCCGGACTCGAGTACGCCGCGCGACTGTTAGCATCGGGCTCAGCCGAGCCCGAGCGCTACGACGTGGAGAAGGGGGCATGGCACTTTGTCCTGGCCCGGCTCGAGCCCGGCACGAGCGCCACGCTGGCGCTGGCGGCGGCGAACGCGAGCCTCCGCAAGGCGGGCATGGCGGCGGAAGCCGTGGACTGGCTCTCAATCGCCGGCATGAACGCGAGCGTGCTCTTCCTCTTGAAGACGGTGTTCGAGATCGGCATAGCCATCCTGGCGGCCGTCGTCATCCTGGTGCTGTCCAACGGCCTGGCCTTTTCCGTCATCGAGCAGACCAAGGAGATCGGCACGATGCGCGCCATCGGCGCCCAGACCGCCTTTGTCCGCAAGCTCTTTTTCTTGCAGGCCTTGGCCCTGTGCCTGGCCGGCACGGCCTTCGGCGTCCTTCTGGCCCGCCTGGCCCTGGCGGGCGTCGGAGCCGCGGGGATACCGATCTCCAACGACTACCTCGTCATGCTCTTCGGCACGAGTGTCCTGAAGCCCGCCCTGAGCGCGGGCGCGGCCCTGGCGAGCCTGGCGGGCGCGGGCGCGGTGGCGGCCATTTCTTCCGTCTATCCGATGTACCTGGCGACGCGGACCAGCGTGGCCCAGACGATGGGGGCCGAATGAGGATGCGCACGCCGTTCGTCTTCAAGAGCGTGTTCCGGCGGATGGGCCGCTACGGCTTCCTGGTGGCGATGATCGCCTTCGGCATCGCGATGGTCACCATGGTCCAGTCGGTGACCGTGGGCATGCGCGAAAACGTGGTCGCGGGTTCGGCCCGCTACCTGGGCGGCGCCTATGTGGTCATCGCACGGAGGGATCACGGCTACGCCGTGAACCGCGTCGAAGCGGTGGCCGCGGTCAAAAAGGCGGTGGCCGAGGCGGGACTCAAGCCGAGCCTGGTGGTGGAACGCGAGGTGGCCGCGGAAAACGGGCAGACGCTCTATTTCAACGGCGAAGCCTTCGAACTCAGGCGCATCACGGGGGTGGATACGAAGAACGAGGCGCCCGTGTTCGCGCGCCTCGGCTTTGACGAGGGTTCGCCGGCGGGACTGTCGGGGACGAAGGGCATCCTCGTGTCCCGGCAGGTCGCGCGGAGGCTGGGCCTCCGCGTCGGGGACGGACTGACCCTGCGCCTTTCGAACCACAAGGGTTTCCTTACGAGCGCTGAGCTCGTGGTCCGAGGGATCTTCAGCGACGCGAGCATCTTCGGCTACTACAACGCCTATGTCGACATCGCGCTGCTCCGGGAACTCCTGGGCGGCGACGCCGACCAAGCGGTGGCCATGGGGTTCTACTTCAAGGACCGCGCCGATTCGCGGGAACGCGCGGCCGAACTGAACGCGGCCATCTCCGCCGCCGGCTTGCCGGTGTTCCCGAAGCTCGAGAACCGCGGGGACCTGGACGCACTCTGGAACGAGAGCTGGCAGGGAGTCCGCTACGGCATCCTCCCGGTGGAGCATTCCGTGGACGCGCGGGTCATGGACATCATCGAGGCGGTGGAGCTCGCCTCCTACCTCTTCCTGGCGATGATCCTGGCCATCGTCCTCGTGGGCATGCGGAACACCACCCACATCATGACGCGGCGGAGATTCAAGGAGATCGGCACCATCCGCGCCTTGGGAATGTCCGAGGCCGGGGCGCGACGGCTCGTCCTGGGCGAGGCGCTGATCGTGGCGAGCATCGGCTTTGCCCTCGGCGTCGCCGCGGCCTTCTGCACGCTCCTCATCGTCTCCGCGATACCCTTTGACTGGTCGGCGGGTTTTGACATCTTCCTCAACAAGGGCCGGCTGACCTTCAGCCTGTCGGCCTTCTTCCTGGCGATCAACTACGGGGCCCTGGCCCTGATGACGGTCCTGGGCGCCCTGCCCGCGGCCAGCCAGGCGGCGCGGATACCTCCAGCCGCCGCCATGTCCACGAACGAATAGGGGATACCATGCAGCGATTTTCCCTCCGCGCGGCCCTGGCCGCCACGCTTTTGGCGCTCCTGGCCGCGACGGCCGGCGGGCAGGCCGCCGACAAGGAGCTGCTCCGCAAGATCGACGCCCGGATAAACTTCATGGGCACGGACTACGCCGCGGAGTACGCCATCACCCAGTCCGATCCCGGCGCCGGCAAGACCTTCACGAAGGCGCTCATCTTCAAGCGGGACCGGAAGGAGCAGTTCCTGGCGCTCCTGGTCGAACCCGTCGCCGACAAGGGCAAGGGCTACCTCATGGTGGAAGGCGGCATCTGGCTCTACGATCCCCGCGACCGCCGCTTTACCTTCAGCTCCGCGCAGGACGCCTTCCGGAACACGAACGCGCGCAACTCGGATTTCGCCGTCTCCAAGCTCGCGGAGCAGTACCGCATCCTGGGCGCGGCCAAGGAAAAGCTCGGCGTCTTTGACTGCGACAAGCTCGAGCTCGAGGCGACGACCAACGACGCGCCCTTCCCGAAACGGACTATCTGGGTCAGCGCCGACGGCACCCTGCGGATGGCGAAGGATTACAGCCTGTCCGGCCAACTCTTGCGGACCGTCGCCTATCAATACGAGAAGCTCGGCAACCGCGAGGTGCCCTCCCGCATCGTCATGCTCGACGAGCTCAAGAAAAAACTCGTCGGGGGCAAGGAAGAGAAGGCTAGCACCTCCATCCTGGTCAGCAAGCAGTCCTTCGCCGAACTGCCCGACAACCTCTTCACGAAGGAGTATCTCGAGAGGATCGGTAAGTGAGGGCTCTTAGGCGCGCGCGGTTCGGCTTGGCCTGCGCGGCGATCCTGGCCGCCGGCGGCGCCGGTATCCGGGCCGACGAGATCAGCGACCTGTTCACCAACCCTGAGACGGAGGCCACGGCGGCCGCCGAAGCCACCGAGGGCAGCCCCTCCCTCCTCGAGGAATACCACCGCCAGCAGGAAAAATTCAGCTTTTCCTTCGACCTCACGTCGGCGGCGGGGGCCTACCTCGGCTGGAAGACTTTCCCGACGGCTGATACGATCGCCTCGGGTTTTTCCCACAGCTCCGTCGGGGGCGTCACTTTCACCACGGCGCTGGACATCAGGCCCTATGACTACCTCCGCCTGCACGGCGCCGTGGCCATCGTCTACCCGACGACGGTCAACGGCTCGCTCCTTTTCGGCGCGACGATCCAGGAGCTCTTTTTTGACTACGCCACCCAGGGACTGCTTGCCGTCCGGGCCGGGCGCTTTCCCGTTTCCTGGGGAAACGCCCGGATCATCGGCGTGGCCGACCTGCCCGGGCGGGTCATCGACACGAGCGACCTCTCCAAGGACGTGACCATCCAGCCCGATTGGATCGCGGCGACCAAGCCCTCCACCTGGCTCAAGGCGGCGCTGCCCCTGGGCGGCTTCAGCGTCACGGGCCTGACCGGTTTCCCGAGCGATCCGGACGACCTCAGCTTCAGGGCCATGGCCTACGGGCTCCTTCTCGAGTACCAGCACGAAAAGACTTCTTTCGGACTTTCCGGTTTCTTCCAGCGCTCCTACACCACCAGGGCCGCCTTGACCGCCAAGACGGCCCTGTTCGGCTGCGATGTTTTTGTGGACGGGGCGCTCTCCTTCCCCTATGAAGCCACGCCCCTGCCTTCGGCGACGGCTGGTCTTTTTTACCAGGCAAGCGGCGGGCCCAAGATCACCTGCCTCTTGGAGCTCCGCTACAACGGCGAGCGCGACGCCGTTTCCGGCGACCTCGTGCCCGACGCGCCGGACATCGGAGGGCTGTCTTCCGCGGCCGCCCTGAGCTGGAGCGAGATCGGCGGATCGCCCCTGACGGTCGGCGCCACCTGGTACCATGCCTACGCCGACAACTCGGGCGTGGTCGTGCCGGCCTTGTCGGTTGACGTGGCGCGGCTGGCGAGCATCCGATCGGTTTTTCCCTTCGCCTACGGTCCCGAGAACGGGGAGTACCGGAAGAAAATGCCTTCCGAATCGGGGGGATTCGCGCTCGGTATGGGCATCGCGCTGGTGCTGAAGGCCAGCTTTTAGACGACCGACATATTCAACATGGAGAAAAAAAATGCAAGAAAAAGAAACCAAGGCGGGCGCGGGTAACGAGGACGAGATCAGTCTGGTCGACTTGATCGCCGTGCTGTTGCGACACCGGCGGCTCATCCTTTTCCTGCCCCTCGCGGTCACCTTCACGGCAGGAATCTACCTATTTGCCCTGGGCGGGAGGTTGGGTCCCGCTGAAACCTACAAGGTGCAGCTTTCCGTGCACCTGGCGCCGATGCCGGCGGATCTCCTGTGTCGCGTCGAGGTGGATCCCGTCCAGGTCGTCAACGCCTATTTTTCGAACCTGCCGACGCACAAGGCTTTATACGCGTCGCAGTATCCCGAGGAACGCGCCAAGTTGGGCGAGGCCGAGCTGAACGCCTACCTCAAAACCACGTTCATCGGAAAGCGCTTCACTCACTCGTACGACGCAGCGCTCAGGCGCTATACCATTTCCCTGTCGGACAGCGATTCGGAGAGGGCGGGGCGGTACCTCGAGGCCCTTGGCGCCGGCGCAACCGCCATTCTCAACGAGCGCTTGGCCAAGGGCTACTCCCTGGCTCTCGGGATCCTGGAGGCCCAGATCGCCGAAATCGCCGGTGGAGGAGCGCAGGGAAGCGAGGCGGGAGCAGTAAAGGCCTCCCTTTCGCTCGCGCGGGAGCGGCTACTCGCGCTGCGCGCGGACGCGCGGTTCCCGATCGAGGCAGTACCCGAGCGCCTCGTCTTTTTCGCGTCGGGCGGCGGGGGGCGAGCCAAGACCCTTTTCCTGGTGTTTTTCGCCTCCGGCTTCCTGGCGCTGCTGTCCGCCTTCCTCCTGGAGACGGTCCGCAAAATACGGAACGATCCGTCGGCGAGAAAAAAACTCGGCGACGCGCTGGGCGCGTGAATTCGCGCAACGCGAGATATATTGGCGGAAAAGCCGCAACGCGGCCTCGCATCGGCGAGCGGAGGACCAGATGGAAAGTGAAGGGCTCGGGCACGAAGGGAAGCCGGAAGATGAGGTGAGTTTGGTGGACCTCCTGGCGGTGCTGCTCCGATACCGGAAGATCATTCTCATCCTGCCGGCCGCGGCGGCGGCGTTGGCCGGCCTCTACCTGTTTGTCGTCCAAGGTCTTGTGGGAAAGTCCCCGTCCGCGACCTACCTCGCGAGCCATTCGGCCCCGGTTTCCCCGATACCTGGCGAACTGCAGGCGACGATCGGCGTCGATCCGGTCCAGACGCTCAACGCCTATTTCGTCTCCGTGCCCGTCCACGCGGCGGCCTTTCCGAAGCATTTTCCGGAGGCGCTGGCGGGCATGGACGAGATCGAGACGACCACCTACCTCAAGAACGAGCTGGTGGCCAAGCGCATCAAGTACGCCTACGACCCCGCGATCCGACGTTACAGCCTCTCGCTCTCGGACGCGGACGGAACCAAGGCTGGACGCTACCTGGAAGAACTCTGGAACGGCGCCGCCGGCCTCGTCAAGGAACGACTTCGGGACGCGGTGGATTCGGCCCTGGCGCGGACCGAAGCCGAGCTGACGCTCTTCGAAACAACGCGGGTGCTCGACCGGACTTCCCTGGAGGCCAAGACCAAGCTGGTTTACTCCCGGGAGCGGCTCCGCGCGCTCAAGGGCGACGCGGACTTCCCCTTCGGGCCTGACGCCTACCTCGCCGTTTCGCTGGAAAAAGACGACGCGTCCGGACGGGGGAAAACCGTGGCCCTCGTCTATTTCGCCTCCTTGTTCCTGGCCATCCTCTTGGCCTTCATCCTCAACGCCATCCGCGGGATCCGCCGGGACCCGGCGGCCATGGAGAAGCTGCGGGAGGCGCTCCGCTCCTAGCCGGGCGGAGTCCAGGGAAGCCAATGACCTATCTCATCACCTTCATCCTGGCCTTTATCCTCGTACTGGTACTGGTGCCGCTCATCACGGGGTTGGCGCACCGAAGGGGCTGGTACGACGCGGAGGGCGGCAGGAAGATCCACAGCGGCAAGATTCCGCGAATCGGCGGCATCGGCCTGTTTTTGGGGTTCATGGCGGCGTTCCCGCTCGCCGTGCTGGCCATCCAGCGGCTCTACCCTGGCCAGGCCTTTCCGGAACGTCCCTTTTGGCTCCTCCTGGCCGTAGGCCTCGGCTATCACGGCTTGGGGCTCGTCGACGATTTCAGGAACCTGTCCGCACGGTTGAAACTCGTACTGCAGCTCCTTCTCGCGATCCTCGTCGTGGCGGCGGGGTTCTATTTCCGCGTGGTCGAAGTGCCCGTCGCACCCTATCGCATCCAGCTCGGCTTCATGGGCCCGGTCCTGACGGTGTTCTGGATTCTCGGCATCGTCAACGCGGTCAACTTGATAGACGGCATGGACGGCTTGGCGGCCGGCATTTCCCTGATAGGAGCGGTAGTCTGGGCGGTACTGTATTTCAAGGCGGGACAATACTTGCCCGCGTTGGCTGCGACCGCGACGGCGGGCGCCGTGCTCGGCTTCCTGTTCTACAATTTCCCGCCCGCGACCATTTTCATGGGCGACTCG
>JAEUJG010000212.1 GCA_016794765.1 Spirochaetaceae bacterium
GCCCCCGGGCGTGCGCCTGCGGGTCGCCCTGTCCGCCCTCACCATCGCGGAGTACTTCCGGGACGTGAAGCAGCAGGACGTGCTGCTGTTCGTGGACAACATCTTCCGCTTCGTCCAGGCGGGCTCCGAGGTCTCGGCCCTCCTCGGCCGCATCCCGAGCGCCGTCGGCTACCAGCCGACCCTGGCGAACGAGCTCGGCGCCCTCCAAGAGCGCATAACGTCTACCAAGCGCGGGTCCATCACCTCGGTGCAGGCGGTCTACGTCCCCGCGGACGACCTGACGGACCCGGCCCCGGCCACGACCTTCACCCACCTCGACGCGACGACCGTCCTTTCGCGCCGCATCGTGGAGAAGGGCATCTACCCGGCCGTCGATCCGCTGGCCTCGACCTCCCGCGTCCTCGATCCACTCGTCGTGGGCGAGGAGCACTACTCCGTCGCCCGGCGCGTCCAGGAGGTGCTCCAGCGCTACCGCGAGCTCCAGGACATCATCGCCATCCTCGGCATGGAGGAGCTCGGGCCCGAGGACAAGCTCGCCGTCTACCGCGCGCGCAAGATCGAGCGCTTCTTCTCCCAGCCCTTCTTCGTCGCCGAGCAGTATACGGGCATCCCCGGCCGCTACGTCCCGCTCGCCGACACCATCCGCGGCTTCAGGGAGATCGTGGACGGGGCCTGCGACTCGATCCCCGAGCAGGCCTTCTACATGGCCGGAAGCCTGGAAGAGGTCCGCGAGCGGGCCGCGAAGGGCTAGGGGGCCGACGTGACCCTATTCAAGCTCGCGATCCTCACGCCCTACCGGCTCCTCTATTCCGCCTCGGCGGAGTCCCTGCGCTTCGTCACGAGCGACGGGCAGATCGAGATCCTCGCCGGCCACGAGCCCTTCGTCGCGCCCGTGGCAATCGGCGCGGTGCGGATCCGCGGTCCCGAGGGGGAGCGTGTCGCCGCCGTTTCGGAGGGCGTCGCGACCATCAGGCCGGACCGCGTCGAGCTCCTCATCGACGCCGCCGAATGGCCCGAGGAGATCGACGCCCCGCGCGCGGCGGCCGCGCTCGAACGGGCCAAGAAGCGCCTCGAAACCGAAACCATGCCCTGGGAGATCGAGCGCTCGCGGGATGCGGCCGCCAGGGCGGGCAACCGGGTGGCGGTCGCCGCCCTCGCGCCCTCCGCCCGCGGCTGAAGGCGGTCGGCGGGCCGAAGGCCGGCGGCGCCCCGGGCGCAACCCGCGCCATCCGAAAGAAGGCCGCCCCCGAGACGTTCGGGGGCGGCCTTCGACTCTTCTGGTCTTCGGGTCGGGCTCGGGATCAGGCCGAGAGTTCGGCGATGTAGCCCGTGCGGACGCAGGTGTCGAAGAGGTCACGGCTCATGAAGTCCTCTTTGACGTCCTCCCAGTCCTCGTGGCGGTGCACGATGCGGACGTAGAAACCGCCCTCGGTCTCGCCGAGGAGCTCGAGGACCGAAGCCGCCGAACCGGCGCTCTTGATGGCGAACTGCTTCATGCGCGTACTCCTTGCCTACCTTATCGGAGCGACGCGCCGCCGGGTTTAGCGTTCCTCTTCGCAGCCTTCCTTAACGCGCCGCGCGAGCTTGGCGTACTCCTCGGCGTGGTGGTGGAGCCCCTTGGCCTCCTCCTCCGTGAGTTCGCGCGCGACCTTGGCGGGGCTGCCGAGGATCATCGAGCGCGGCGGGAACTTCTTGCCCTGCGTGACGAGGGCACCGGCGCCGACGATGCATTCGCTTCCGATCTCCGCGCCGTCCAGGACGACCGCTCCCATGCCGACCAGGGCGTGGTCGCCGATCGAGCAGGAATGGAGGACGGCGCGATGGCCGATCGTGACTCCTTCGCCGAGCAGGCAGGGGCGGTCGGCGTCGACGTGGATCACCGAGCCGTCCTGGACGTTGGAGTTCCGGCCGACGCGGACCCGGCCGATGTCCGCGCGGCTCACGGCGCCGTACCAGACGGAGCTGCCTTCCTCCAGGTCGACGTCGCCGAGGACTTCGGCGTTCCAGGCCACGAAGGAGCTTTCGTGGACGCGCGGCTTCCGGCCTTCGAAACTGTGGACCATGCTGGAATCTCCCCCTTCGGCGCGCCGCGCGGGCGGGCGCCAAAAAAAACGGCCCCGCCAGTGTGGGGCCGTTTTCCGCTCCGGTCAAGCCGGAACGCTTGGTTTGCCTTAGCGGGCGGCCTTGAGGGCCTCGGTCGCGAGGGCGAGGACGGTCGGGTAGATGGAGGCGCCGGTGACGGCGTCGGCCTTGACCTTGGCGGGATCGCCGGCGGCGATGATCGCGTCCTGCATGGCGGCGGCCTGGACGTTCCACTCGCCCTTCTTGGCGGCCTTGGCCATGCCGTAGCGGCCCTCGACGGCCTCGACGAGCTTGGACTTCTTGGTGTTGTCCTTGTAGATGCCGTTCCAGAGGACGTCGACGAGGGTGCCGTTCACGACGGTGACGAGGGCGGTGTCCTTCCAGCCGGAGTTCTTGTCGAAGTCGGCGGCTTCCTTGTAGTACCAGCCGTCCTTGAGGGAGCCCTTGGCGACGGGCGCGGAGGCGAGGGCCTTGTTGACGAGGTCGAGGAAGCCCTTGGTCGTCATCGTGGCGCCGGTGATGGCGTCGGTCTTGCCGGAGGCGTCGAACTTGGCGAAGGCGAGGTCCTGGGTCTTGATGAGCCAGGCTTCCGCGGCGGCGGCCTGCTTGTCCCACTCGCCGGCCTTGGCGGCCTTGGCCATGCCGTACTTGCCGGCGGCGGCGAAGGATTTCTTGTCGGTGGCGCCGGGGAGGTTCGGGATGCCGTTCCAGAGAACCTTGGTGATCTTGCCGCCGGCGACGGTCACGACGACCTCGTCCATCCAGCCGGACTTGCTGAAGGCGCTTTCCTTGGCGAAATAGACGCCGTCCTTGGCCTTGACCTGGCCGAAGGCGAGACCGGAAACCACAAGACCGAGCACGAGCATGAGTGCGATACTGCGCTTCATGAATTCCTCCATATACAAAGTAGGGAATATGCCAATGGCGATATGATGACCACCGAATCGGGGTCCTCGTCAAGCACTGCCGCAAGGCCGGCCGGCGCGGAC
>JAEUJG010000223.1 GCA_016794765.1 Spirochaetaceae bacterium
TCCCCCGGCGGGCCGACGAGGTCCGCCGGGGGCCTACCCGGTCAAGCGCAAGGGGTCGATCCAAACCATGTGGTCATTCATCGCACGGCGGGCGCTCATCATGGTCCCCATGATGCTCCTCGTCTCCATCGTCTGCTTCGCGGTCGTCGAGCTCCAGCCCGGCGACTACGTCTCGCAGTTCCTCAACAACCCGGACATCTCGGCCGAGCAGATCGAGTCGATCCGGGCCCAGCTCTCGCTCGACAAGGGCCCCGCCGAGCGCTACTTCATGTGGATCGGCGGCATCCTCTCGCGCGGGGACTTCGGCTGGTCCTTCGCCTACAAGCGCCCCGTCGTGGACCTCATCGGCGAGCGCATGGGCTGGACCCTGGGCATCGCCGTGCTCGCGATCCTCTTCCAGTGGCTCCTGGCGGTGCCCCTCGGCGTCTACTCGGCCACGCGCCCCCGGAGCGCGGGCGACTACGCCTTGACCGGCTTCGCCTTCCTCGGCCTTTCGATCCCGGACTTCTTCCTCGGCATCCTCATCATGTTCGGCCTCGTCTCCGCCGGCGCGACAAGCGTCGGCGGCCTCTTCTCCAACGAGTTCGTCGGCGCCCCGATGTCCCCCGCCAAGTTCCTCGACCTCCTCGGCCACCTCTGGGTGCCCGTCCTCGTGATCGGGATCGCGGGCGTCGCCTCCCTCATGCGCGTCATGCGCGGCAACTACCTCGACGTCGTCGGCTCGCCCTTCGTCGAGTCCCTCCGCGCCCGCGGCCTCCCGGAGAAGCGCGTGCGCCGCCGCGTCCTCGCGAACGCGCTCAACCCGATGGTGAGCCTCGCGGGCATGCAGCTCCCCGAGGTCTTCTCCGGCACGATCACGGCCTCCATCGTCCTCGGCCTCCCGACCATGGGCCCCTTCTTCTACGAGGCCCTCCTGAACGGCGACCAGCATCTCGTCATGGCCTTCCTGATGCTCATCGCCTTCATCACCCAGATCGGCAACCTCCTCGCCGACGTGGCGCTCGCCCTCCTCGATCCCCGGATCAGGATAAGCTGACGAAGGAAGATCCCAGACAATGCGCGAACGCAAGAAACCGAACCGCTCAAGGACCATGGACGCCTTCCTCCGGCACAAGCTCGGGAAGGTCGGGCTCTGGGTCCTGGCCTTCCTCTACCTCGGCGCCCTCTTCGCCGACTTCCTGGCGCCCTACGCCTTCTCCTCCGCCAAGGACGGCTACGTCTACGCCGCCCCCTCGCGGATCCGCCTCGTCCACGAGGGCCGGTTCGTCGGGCCCTTCGTCTACGGCATGTCCAAGTCGCGGAACCCCGAGACCTTCCGCCTCGAGTACCGCGAGGACGCCTCGACGCCCTACAACCTCGCCCTCTTCGCCCGCGGCGAGGAGTACCGCTTCCTCGGCCTCGTGAAGACCGACCGCCACCTCTTCGGCCTCGCGGACCCCGAGGCGCCCGCCGCCGTCTACCTCTTCGGCGGCGACCAGTTCGGCCGCGACCTCTTCTCGCGCCTCCTCGCGGGCGGCCGCGTCTCCCTCACCGCGGGCATCGTCGGCACCTTCCTCTCGGTGGTGATCGGCGCCCTGATCGGCGCCCTCTCCGGCTACTACGGCGGCTGGACCGACGTGGCCATCCAGCGCCTCATCGAGGTCCTGCGCTCCTTCCCGCGCATCCCCCTCTGGCTGGCCCTGGCCGTCATCATCCCGCCGACCTGGCCCTCCACCTACCTCTACTTCGGCATCGTCATCGTGCTGTCCTTCATCGGCTGGATGGGCGTGGCGCGCGTCGTGCGCGGCATGACCCTGTCCCTGCGCGAGAAGGAGTTCGTCCTCGCGGCCAAGGCCGCGGGCCGGCGGCCCCTCAGGATCATCCTCAAGCACATCATCCCGAACACCTCGGGCTACCTCATCGTCGTGGCGACCCTCTCGGTGCCCGGCATGATCCTCGGCGAGAGCACGATCAGCTTCCTCGGCCTCGGCATCAAGGAGCCGATGACGAGCTGGGGCCTCCTCCTCAAGCAGGCCCAGTCCATAGACGCGATCCGCAGCCACCCCTGGCTCATGATTCCCGGCCTCTTCATCATGCTGGCCGTCCTATCGTTCAACTTCGTCGGGGACGCGGCGCGCGACGCCATCGATCCCTACGGCACCGTCGAGAAGCTGGAGGCCTAGCGTGGAGAATCTCGTCGAGGTGGAGGGCCTCTCCACCCATTTCAGGACCTTCGACGGCCTCGTGCGCGCGACGGACGGCGTGTCCTTTTCGATCAAGCCGGGCGAGTGCCTGGCCCTCGTCGGCGAGTCCGGCTGCGGCAAGAGCGTCACCGCGCGGAGCCTCATGGGCCTCTACTCGGGGTCGCGCGTCGAACAGTCGGGCTCCATCCGCTACCGCGGCGAGGAGCTTCAGGCCGCGGCGCCCGCGCGCCGCGCGGCCCTGCGCGGCCGCGACCTCGCGATGATCTTCCAGGAGCCGATGGCCGCCTTCGATCCCCTCGCGACCGTCGGCGCGCAGATGGTCGAGGCCCGCCTCGTCCACTTCCCGCCGGCCTCGCGCTCGCCCGCGGCCCTCAAGGCCGCCCGCGCGGAGGCCCGCCTCCTCGCGGTGGCGGCGCTCAAGGAGGTCGGCATCCCCGATCCCGGCGTCCGCATCGACGAGTACCCGCACCGGCTCTCCGGCGGCATGCTCCAGCGCGTCCTCATCGCGATCGCCCTCATGAACAAGCCCGCCCTCCTCATCGCGGACGAGCCGACCACGGCCCTCGACGTGACGATCCAGGCCCAGGTCCTGCGCCTCGTGCGCGACCTCCGCGCGGAGACGGGCATGGCGGTGCTCTTCATCACCCACGACCTCGGCGTCGTCGCCGAGATAGCGGACCGGGTCCACGTCATGTACGCGGGCCGCGTCGTGGAGCGGGCCACGGTGGCCGAGCTCTTCTCCCGCGGGCCGGGAAAGGGCCCCGCGCATCCCTACGCGCGCGGCCTCCTCGAGTCCCGCGTCGAACGTTCCCGGAAGGGGAGCGAACTCCCCTCCATCCCCGGTTCCGTGCCGCGGCCCTCCGAGTTCCCCGCCGGCTGCCGCTTCGCGCCGCGCTGCGAAAAGGCGGGGCCGCGTTGCCTGCGCGAGGAACCGATCCTGCGGCCGGAGGCCGCCGCCGGCCCGGGCCTTGAAGCCCGCGGCCTCGACCGGGCCGCCTGCTGGCTCCACGAAGGAGGCGTCGCGTGAGCGATACCATGATCCTGTCGGGAAGGGCCCTTAGAAAGCGCTTCCCCGTCAAGAAGGGCGTCCTCATGCGGACGAAGGGCTACGTGAAGGCCCTCGAGACCTTCGATTTCGACATCCGCGAGGGCGAGACCATCGGCGTCGTCGGCGAATCGGGTTGCGGCAAGACCACCCTGGGCCGCGTCGTGGCGCGCATCCACCCGGGCGAGGGCAGCCTCGAGTACCGGCCCCGCTCCGGCGCGCCGCTCGAGGCCCTCGGGCCCCTCTCGCGCTCGGAGGAGCTCGCCTTCCGCCGCGACGTGCAGATGGTCTTCCAGGACCCCTACGCCTCCCTCGACCCGAGGATGAGCGTCGCCGACGTCCTCCGCGAGCCCCTCGAGGCCCACGGCCTCGCCGGTTCCGGCGCCGCCGGCCGGCGCGCCGCGGACGAAGGCCTCGCCGCCCTCCTCGAGCGCGTGGGCCTCCACGGCGACGCCCTCAAGCGCTACCCCCACGAGTTCTCCGGCGGCCAGCGCCAGCGCATCGCCATCGCGCGCGCCCTGGCCCTGAAGCCCCGCCTCGTCGTCTGCGACGAGCCGA
>JAEUJG010000074.1 GCA_016794765.1 Spirochaetaceae bacterium
GCCTCCCGGCGGGATTGCGCCTGGGCCGGCATGTGCTACAATTCCGGGAACCTCCGGTTCGAAGGATGGACGCGATGGCCACGACGCGTGATGCATGGACGGCGACCTTGAAAACGGCTCTCTTCCTGGCGGCGACCTTCATCATCGCCTTCAGCCTGCAGCTCCTCGTCCACGAGCTCGGACACCTGGCCGCCGGCCTGGCCCTGGGCGCCGAGCTTGAGCGCCTCGTCCTCCATCCCTTCGGGAACTCCCAGGTCGTCTTCAAGGAAGTGGGCGACCAGGCGAGCCGCGTCGTCATCGGCCTCATGGGCATCGTGATGGACTTCGCGGTGGCCGGGACCCTGTTCTTCGCGCTGCACAAGAGGCTGAAGCCCCCGTTCCTCTTCGTCCCGATGTGGCTGGCCATCGCCTGTATCGGCGAGGGCATCGGCATGCTGGGCAACATCGCGGCCTACAACCAGCGCCCCCGCTACATCGAGGACGTGGCCCAGCTGTTCACCCTGGGCGTGCCGGCCGCGCCGGTCGCGGTCCTGTCGGTCGTCTTGATCCTGCTCGGCATGCTGCTGATGACGGCCATCACGCCGATGGCCGGCCTGCGGCGGACCGACAACTTTTTGAAGCGGCTCATCGCCTACTTCGCCTGCATGCCGCTCTACTTTGTCCTGGCGATCCTCTACCTGCGGCTCCTCGGTCGCGCCTCGCCGGAACTTGAAATGAGGACGATGCAGTTGGCGCTCGCCTCTGTCCTTGCCCTGGTGATGGCCGTGGCCCATCCCCTGGTCCAGGACCTGCTCAAGAAACGCGCCCGGTCCTTCCCCGAGGCGATGCCGGAGCGGCGGGACCTGGGCGTGGTCCTCCTTTCCTGCCTTGTTCTCATGGCCGGACTCTTTGTCCTTTAGCGGTATGGCGGTGGCGGGAAGCGCGAGAAGGTCGCGCGTCGTCGGCGCGGCGATTCTGGCGGCCTTGGCGCTCGGCGCCTTCGGCGCGCCCGGCGCGGCATGGGCGGAGTCCGGTCCCGGCGGCTGGTCCTTGACCATGGTCGCCGTGCCGGCTGGTCGATTCCAGCGGAGTCCCTCACCCGGCGATGTAAGCGTCGTCGGCGCCTTCTTGATGAGCGGCACGGAAATTCCACGAGGCATGTTCAAGGACATCATGGGCGTCGATCCGAGCCGGAAAGACACCTCGACGAGCGAAAGCGATCCCGTGACCATGGTGAACTGGTACCAGGCGCTGGCCTTTTGCAACAAGCTGAGCCTCCGGGAAGGCCGAAGCCCGGCCTATGCGGTCGCCGGCGTCTCCGATTGGGCGGGGCTGCCGTACTCCTCCATCTCGACGGCGAGCGACAAGGACTGGAACACGGTCACTTGCGATTGGGATTCGGACGGCTACCGCCTGCCCAGCGAGATGGAATGGATGTGGGCGGCGATGGGCGCGCCGGAGGCGGGCCGGGGCGGCGGCGTCGATGTCGCGGGCCATCGCAAGGCCTTCGCCGGGGACGAAGGAACGAACCAGATCGGCGAGTACGCGAACGTGCAAAGCAACAACGAAAAGGGGATACTCGGGCCGCGGCCCGTCGCGCGGAGGAAGCCGAACGAGCTCGGCCTGTATGACATGTCCGGCAACGTTTGGGAATGGTGCTGGGACTGGTTCGCGAACGCCGGCGGGCCGCACCAGAACACGGGAAAGGGCCAGGACTACAAGGACGCGGGCGTCCTGGTCGACTATCGCGGCGGCGCCTCGTCGGACTACGTCTATGGCCCGCACAAGGTTATCAGGGGCGGTTCCTTCTACGGGGCTGACTACAAGAGCGCGCTCGGCTTCAGGATGATCAGCGCGCCCGCCAACGCCAGCGACTCCTACGGTTTCAGGGTCGCCCGCTCCAAGTGAAGGCGCCGCGCGCGGCGAGGAGATTACATGGAACTACTCTGTTTGTCCGCCAGCGATGACGTCGCGGAGATCGAAAGCATGCGGGCCTTGCTCGAGGAGAGCGACATTCCCGTCATGGTGAAGAACGCCTACACCCAGAACCTCTTCGGCGGGCTCAAGCCCTTCAGCGGCCACGACCCGATAGCCGGCTCCATCCAGCTCTTCATCGACGAAAAGGACTACGACCGCGCGGTCGCGGCGCTGGAGGGGAGCGGCTTCCCGCCTACGGAGGCCCCGGTGGAATGGGTTGTCTGGTCGCGGACAACGCCGAGGCGCATAGGTCCTATACGAAAAACGGCGTGAAGTTGTCGATCGTCGATTGAGTCGGGAGCCTGTCGCGGACGCAACCAGGCACCCACTGACGTTCGTTTGCGGAATCCCCCTTCGCCGGCGGCGCAAGTAGGCGATGCCCTGCTGCGCCGCCGCGGGAACTGCCTTCTATCGGCATTTCGATAAAGCCGCTTGGACGCTGACAGGGTGGTTATACCATCTCGACAGAGTCCAGTATGTTCCTCCGTCCCCTCGCGCGTGTCGCCGGCCCACATGTCGGTGACCGTACGATGGCGATGGGTCTGCCGCCCGGAACGGGCCGCAGACCTTGTCGGCAGGTTCAGAAGCCCTTAAGAAGACCTTTGAGTTCGGCGGCCGGAATGGCGACGGTGATGGCGCCGGCTTCGGCGGGAGCGGCAATGCCGGGGTTTAGCACCAAGGTAAGGCCTGAGGCATCCAATTGCCAGTTTTGGTTGGTGATCATGTGGATGTCCGAAACGGGCTGATCGCCCGCCAACAGCACTGGGCCGTTGGGCACGTAGGCGGGATTCTTCACGCCGAGCTCCGCAAGGACCGCCTGCCAGAGTTTTTGCCGGATTTCTTCGAACGCCGCCCCGGAGGTGGCCAGGCTGTCGAGCCTGATGTCGGTGCCGAGCCGGGGGTCAAGGTGAAGGAAGGTCCGGAGTTGGCGGGGGGATTTCCCGCCGGTGAAGGCATCGTAGACGAAGCTCCACTGGATGAAGTCCTTGCCCCACGGCACCTCGCGTGCCTTGAGCTCCAGGTACCAGGCCGGGTGGGTAGGCACGGTTCCATCCTCCGCAGCCGGGTAGGAGGATTCCATCGCCGAATTCCAATAGCCGAATATGGCGCCGCCGTCCCACGCCGCCGCCCATTCCGCCGTAACGCCGTCGTGAAGGAGGCTCCTGATGGTTGACTCCATCGCGAGGTTCATGACTCCCGCCGTCTGGGTGGAGACCCCGCCCGTGACTATCGGGTTCTCGACGCTCCCAAAGAAGTCGGATCCCCGGCGCCAGCCCTCGCTGGAGCTTGGATCGGCTTCATTGACCACGATGTAGTCCGGGGCAAAATACCACTTTTCGATGGTGTAGACCGGCTTGGGTGCGCCGCAGGCGGCAAGCATGGCCAAGGAGCACATCAGGACCGCGAAACGGGCCGCATTTCGGAGGGTGCGGATTCTCATGGAAGGTACCTCGGGTGTTTGATGAACTGGTGTAGAACCGCGGATACGGTAGGGGGGGGCGGCGGCAAATGTCAATGGGAACCGCAAGGCTGAACCGCCCCTGCTCCGTGGAGGCCGCGGTGGGCAAGCCGGTCGCGATGAGGATCCACAATCGTGACATGAGGGCGAGGATGATGGGCCACAGGATGGATCGTCCGATCCATCTCCACGGCACCCTGCCCCTGCCTGCCCGCTCGAGCCGTCGCGCCGCAAGGTTGACGCGGGGTGATTTACGCATACAATGCTTCAACGAAAGCCTTGCGGTGAACCCGAGGCGGATCCCCTGTCGGGGGCGCGCCATCGCGCGAAAGGAACAAAAGCGTGAATGTCACGATTCGACCGGAACGGGACGAAGATCACTTCAGGGTCGAGGCGCTTGCCAGGGATGCCTTCTGGAACCTCTACTATCCCGGCTGCGACGAACACTATTTGTGCCACATCCTGAGGAGCCACCCCGACTTCATCGCTGAACTCGATTACGTGGCCGAAGTGGACGGCCGCCTGGTCGGATCGATCATGTATTCGAAGGCCGAACTCCTGGGCGCGGAGGGCGAGAAGGTGGACATCGTCTCCTTCGGGCCCTTGTGCGTCCATCCGGAGTTCCAGAGGAAGGGGATCGGAACGGCCCTCGTGGGAAGGACGGTCGAACTGGTGCGGAACATGGCTATTCCCGCCATCGCCATCTACGGCGATCCGCACAACTACTGCAAGCACGGCTTCAGGAACGGCCTCGATCATGATGTCGGCGACCTGGACGGCGAACATCCCTTGGGACTCTTGGTGCTGGAACTGGAGCAAGGTTTTTTCGGCAAGCGAGAGTGGAAGCTGCGGCAAAGCGAGGTTTTCAAGTTCGATCCCGCCGACGCCGAGGAATTCGACAAGCGCTTTCCCGATCGGGAGAAGAAATGGCGGTACAGCCAGGAACTGTTCAAGATGCAGATACGGGCATTCCTGAGGAAAGAGCGGCTGTCGATCGCTTCAACGTGATCGCGGTCCCGCCGCGGCGCGGGCGGATCATCTTCGTCGCTTCGATGCCCCTGTATGTGCTCTTGCTGTCCTACCTTTTCAAGGCTGATCTGATCGCGCCGCTGGTGGCGGGTGGATTGTATTGCGCGTATATGCTCTACAGGGTGATCAACCTGAAAAAGTCCTATTATAAAAAGGTCGAGCGGAGAATCCGGAAAATCATGGAAGAAGGCACGGGCGTCAAAAGCATCGGGCCCAAGAGCTTACGGATCGAAGACGACAGGCTCGAGTATGTCGGGGACGGGGAAAAATCCGAATGCGAGGTGTCAAGCCTTGTTTACCTGCGGGAAACCCCCAACACCATCCTCCTTAAAAAAAGGCCGTCGCCTACATCCTGCGCGTGGCGGACGCCAAGAAAGACAAGATCGTGCCGCTCGGGGATCTCATCGTTGGGGGAGAAAAATCTAAGGAATGCGTCGACCTGATCCTGGAAGCAAGGAACGACATCGAAACGATCGCGATCATGGGCAACCACGAGGAATGGATGCTTCAAACGAAGAACGATTGCGCGAAGCACTCGTGGATCTTGAGCATGGAAGGGCTGAAGACCATACGAAGCTAGTCCGCCCATGCCGAGCGGCGGATCATCGACACGGCAAGGAAAATCGGAACGGAGCTGTTCTCGGGAAACCAGGAACTGCCCTATGGCCTGTTTTTCGACGCGCTGCCCCAGGAGCACCTTCGGTTTTTCGAAGGCATGGTGAACTACCATGAGGGGGACGGCCATGTCTTCACGCATGCCGGGATCTCCGTGGACAGCGCCAACCTGGAGGACCTGGACGCCCATGGGTTCCGCTGGGGATTCCCGGGCTTCCCCGACGAGTATGCGGGGAAGAGGACCGTGGTCCATGGCCATTGGAGCAAGCACGCCAAAAAGGAATACGGGAAGGTCCTGCCCCTCGTGAGGAACAAGACCATCTGTATCGACTCGTCCCGGCACGACGAATTGTTGCTGTTCGAGAGTCCCGAAAACAAGCCCTTTCACGTACGGTGACGCGACCGGTGATCCTCGTGAAGAAGGCCGCGGTCCCGGCGACATGGAGCTCGGCGATCTCGTTCTCCCTGATGAACTCCGCAAGGGCCCCGCCGCTGAAAGCGCTTGCCTTGGTTTCGCGACGACGTATTCCGAGGTATCCTCGCCGATCAAGAACCGCGATACCGCCGACTGAATGCTCCTGTCTGACCTGTTTCCCGAAAGCCGGAAAAACTCCGCTGCCGGCGGGACTTTTAGCTGGTATACTTCCAGCCCATGCGGAACACCTATGAGTTCGTCGACCATGACGAGCGCCTGCCGGTGAAGGTCTTTCTCCACGACGTGGCCCGCACGCCCCGGCATTGGCACGAGGACGTGGAGATCCTGTTTGTCCTCCGAGGCTCGATCCGGGTCGTGCTCGGGGCTGAAGAAGTCCTGGTGCCCGAACGCGGGCTCTGCGTCGTCAACAGCCACCAGGTCCACGACACGGAGGGTCTGGAGGACAACATCACCCTTGCCCTCCAGCTTGATCCGGATTTCATCGAGGAGCGCTCGCCGGGCTTCAAGCGCCTGCGCTTCGCGATCAGGCCATTCGAGGGCCGCCTGCCGGCCGGACCGGACGAGCTCCGCCGCGCCATCGCCGAGCTCATGAGCGCGGTCTCACGGAAGGGGAAGGGCTACCTTGCCCTGGCCCACCAGTGGCTTTTCCGCGTCGCCTTTCTCCTCGAGACCGCCTGCGTGGATCCCGACATGAAGGCAAGCCTGGTGGACGCCGAGGACGGCCGGCTCAGGCGGATCATCAGCTTCATCGAGGAGCGGTCCACCGAAGAGATCAAGCTCGGGGACCTCGCGGCCTTCGCCAACCTCAACCCCCAGTACCTTTCGCGCTACTTCTCCACCAACATGGGCGTGACCCTCTCGCGCTACATCGCCTCCATCCGCGCGCGGAACGCCCTCGCCCTCCTCGAGACCGGGGGCAAGCCGGTCACCGAGATAGCCCTCGAGTGCGGCTTCCCCAATCTCAAGGCCTTCTATGCCGCGTTCAAGGAAAACTTCGGAAGGACGCCCAAGAAGTATCTGGCGGGGGCGATGCGCCAAGATGCCAGGGAGGCCGGCGGCCGGGAAGGAGGAGGCCCGGCCGCCGCGAGGTCCTTCGACTACCTCTCCCTCGACATGGACGCGAGCCTTTCCCTTCTCTATGAGTATCTCGGGCCCCGCCAATCCCTCCCCGAGCCGGCGGGCCTCGAGAGCAGGGACATCAGGATCGAGGCATCGGCCCGGCGCGGCCCCTTTCCCGCGGCGCCCCTCCGCATCGCCTCCTTCGGGCGGGCCGCGGAGGGACTCCGCGCCGGCTTCCGGTCCCAGCTGTCCGCCCTCCAGCGCGAGATCGGCTTCGACTGCGTCCGCTTCCACGGCATCTTCTCCGACGAGATGATGGTGGCGCGGCGCCGCGCCGACGGCGGCCTCGCCTTCGATTTCACCCTCGTGGACGAGCTCCTCGATTTTCTTCTCTCCTTGGGACTGCGGCCCTTCCTCGAGCTCGGCTTCATGCCCAGGGCCCTCGCGCGGGAGGACCGCGGGCTTTTCGACTGGGGCGCGAACCTGAGCCCGCCGGCGGATCCCGCCGAGTGGCGGGACCTCGTGGCGGCCTTCATAGGCCACGCGGGGGAGCGCTACGGGAAGGCTGAGCTGGCCCGCTGGCACTTCGAGGTCTGGAACGAACCCGAGCTCGAGGGGATCTTCTGGCACGGCAACCGGCGGGAGTTCTTCGAGTTCTACGCGGCGACGCGGGCCGCGCTCAAGTCCTACGAGGCCTCCCTCCGCGTCGGCGGCTGCGGCTTCACGCACTGGGTGATCCTCGGCAACGACTGGCTCGACGACTTCGAGGCTTTCTGCGTGGAGTCGGACGCGATGCCCGATTTCGTGAGCTTTCATGTCTATCCCGTCGACATGCCGTGCGGGACGAGCGCGGACCTCGTCGCCGTGGTGGCCGACTGGAACAAGGTCCGCGATCCCCGGACGTTGCGGGACCGGGTACGGATGGGCGGTCCCGGGGCGGTGGAGACTCTTCTCGAGCAGGTTGGCGCCCGCCTGGACCGCGGCCCCCTGTCCGCCCTGCCGCGTTTCGTGACCGAGTGGAACTCGAGTCCCAACTCCCGCGACCTCGTCCACGACACCGCCTTCATGGGCGCCTTCGTGGCGCGCAACCTTTCGGCCTGTCTCGGCAGGCCGGGCGGCAGGGCCGCGGGACGCTGCGAGGGCATGGCCTACTGGGTCTTCACCGACATCTTCGAGGAGTTCGGTCCCGGCGAGGGCGAATTCCACGGGGGCTTCGGCCTCTGCACCCGCCATGGCCTCCGCAAGGCCTCCTGGCAGGCCTACCGCCTCTTCGCCGCGCTCCGCGGCGAGGGTGGCGCCACCCTCCTCGGGAGCGGCGAGGGTTGGCTGGCCACCCTGGCCTCCGACCGCAAGGACGATCCCGTCGTGAGGATCCTCCTCCACAACTACCGCCACTACGACGCCGCCTACAGTCACTTCGACGCCTCCCTCATGAAGCCGCTTTCGCGCTACGAGGTCTTCGAGCGGGGGGAGGACCTCGAGTGCCGGGTCGAGGTAGCGGGGCTCGTGGGTTCCTACGAGATCCTGGTCTCCCGGGTCGG
>JAEUJG010000293.1 GCA_016794765.1 Spirochaetaceae bacterium
GGTCGGCCCGGCGAGTTCGACGGGCGCCGCCTACTTCGCCGCGGCGGCGGCGATCGGCCTCTACGCCGAGCTCGTCGCCGCGGTCGGCGGCCGGCCCGCGTCGGTCTACATCGTCTGTTCGATCCTGCCCATCGTTCCCGGCGGCGGCATGTACTACACGATGCTGCACTCGGTGCGGGGCGACCTCTGGGGCAGCCTCCGCGTCGGCTTCGAGACCCTTCAGGCCGCCGGCGCGATCGCGGCCGGCCTGGCCGTCTCGAGCGCCGTTTCCCGGCTCGTGTCGCTCCGGGGCCTGGCCCGCCGCTTCAAGGCTTGGCGCGGCGGGCTTCGGCGGCCCGGCGGCGGGGCCTGAAGGCGAACCGCTCGGAGCGCGCCGCCTAGAAATCCGCGCCCAGGTCGAGGAGGCTCGCGGCCGGACCCGAGCCCGCCGCCGCCTTTTCGCCAAAGAACTCGCCGAGCGGCGAATCGGCCGCCAGCTTCGAGAAGAGGTAAAGGGCGCGCCTGAGTTTCCCGAAGCGGACTTCGGCGGCTTCGCGTCCCGACTCGAAGGCGGCGATCGCCTCGCCCGCGGCGGCGGAGCCTTCCCCGCCGAGCGGCTTGCCCGAGGCCCGGCGCGCGGCGAGGTCGGCCAGCCGATAGTGGGGCCGCTCGTAGGCGGGCAGGGCCTTGAGGCAGGCGAAGAGGGCGGCCGCGACGGACTTTTTTTCCTCCATGCGCTCGGCGAGGCCGATGGTCCCGCCTGCCGCGAGGAGCCGCTCCCAATTGGCGAGGACCTGGGCCTGCGCCTCGAGCTTGGCGTAGGCGGCGTCGAAGTCGGGGCGGGCGCGCGCCGCCTCGGCCGCCAGCGAGACCGCGAGGGCGGCGCCCGTCCGGCCGAGCTCGGCTTCGCGGTCGAGGAGCCAAGAGGCGCGGTAGTCGGCGAGCCTGTCGGCCGGAAGGGGACGCGGCGCGACGGCGAAGGCGGCGGCGCCTTGGCCCGGGACCTGGCCGGCGGGCTTGGCCTCCACCGCGCTGCCGGGCCTGGCGACGAACTCGCGGCCGTCGGGGCCCCTGCAGGCGACGCGCCCCTCGGCGCAGGCGACGAGGAGGGATCCGTCGGGCGCGGCGTCCACCGAGAAGGTCGTGCCGCGGACGCCGAGCACCGCGCTCGTCGTGGCGATCGTCAGCTCGCCCGAGCCGAGTTTTTCCACCTTGAGGGCCAGGGAGCCCGCGAGGAGGCGGATCAGGCTCCGCCGCGTGCCGTCGTCGAGTTCGGCAGTATCGAAGTAGAAGGCGCTGCGTTCCCCCACCTTGACGCGGGCTCCGCCCGCCGCGGCCGAACCGAGGTCGATTTCCGCGCGGCTCTTCGGGCCTGTGAGGAGGAGGTCGTAGGCGAGGACGCGGGCGCCGATGTCGGCGTCGGCCCCGCCGAGGAGCTTCTCCCCGCGGCGGATGCCGACTTCGCCTTCCGCATAGACGATCTCGCCGAGGGGCCGCCGTTGCGGCGCCGCGGCCGGTGCGGGGGTGGCGACCGGCGCGGCGGGAGGCGGCGCTACCTTGGTTGTCGCCGGGGCCTGGGGCGCCGCGGCCTTGGCGCCCGCCGGCGCCGGGGCTTGGGGCGCCGCGGACGGCTGTGCCGAAGCTTGTGGAGCGGGCGACTTCGCTTCCGCCGGCGCCGTCGCCGGAGCCACCGGAGCCGCCGCCGACGCGGCCTTGGCCGCGGGAGCGGTTGGAGCGGCCGCGGCGACCTCGGGGCCGGCGGGGAGCAACGCTGCCGCCGGCGCCGCGGGAGCGGTCGGGCTCGCCGCCGCCTGCCCCGCCGGAGGCGGCGCGGATGCTTGCGCTTCGGACGGCGCGGCGGGGGAACCGGCGCAGGAAAGGGCAAGGCCCGACGCGAGCAGAATCGTTAGGCAAAACGCGGTCGGCGGCGTTACTTTAATCATGGATGTTGGTCTCCCTGGTAATCGCGCGGCCGGGCCGGCGAAGGCTTCAAGGGCTTTGCCGCCCCGCGGATGCCCTCCGTCCGCCGCGAGTCCATTCTAGCGAACAGGGTATTCAATAGCCAAGCCTTTTCCATTATAGTTCGATCGCACAGCCCTCAAGCAAACGCCGGAGGTTACGATGAAAAGTTCCTTTAATCGCTTGGCTCGGATGGCCATGGTCGGTCTTGCCGCCGCGCTCGCCGTTTCCTGCGCCGGAGGGCCCGCGGGCACGGCCTCCCCGCCGAAGGCTCCGCCCGCCCCCGAGAAGGTCCGCAAGGAGCGCCAGGTTCCCGTTCAGGTGGCCGTGCTCGTCAAGGAGACCTCTTTTTACGCCGATGGCCTCGTCGACGAGTATTCGGTATCCAAATACGACCAGGGACTGAAGCTCCTCGCCGAGAAGGCGGTCTTTGACGCCTCCCGCGCCGAACCCATCGAGCGGCTCGTGCCCGAGTACGCCGCCGGCCGCCAGAGCGCCGAAACCCTTTTTGACGCCGACGGGAAGGTCAAGCTCCGCCGCGAGTTCGAGCTCGACAAGGAGGGCCGTGTCCTCGTGGAGCGCCTCCTCGATCCAAAGGGCCAGCTTCAGTCCTCCTCCGCCTACGCCTACGACGCCTCCGGCAACCGCCTCGAGTGGAAGGCGCTGGACGCCAAGGGCCTCGTCAAGGCGGTCACTTCCTACGTCTACGACAAGGCCCGCCTTGTCCGCATCCTCATGAAGGACGCCGCGGGCCGCGCCACGGGTTCCATCGTCTTCGAGTACGGCGCCGACGGTCTCCTCGCCAAAAAGTCCTTCCTCGGCCCGGACGGCGCCCTCCAGAAATACGAGTCGATGCTCAACAAGGACGGCCGCGTCGAGACCCTTGAGCTTCGCCGCGTCGACGGTTCCCTCGCCGCGAAGAGCGTCTTCGCCTACGGCCCGCTCGGCCAGGTCCTTTCCCTTTCCGAATACGACGGGGCGGGCGCCCTGAAGGGCCGCCGCGCCTACGAATACGCGATCCGCGAGGATCTGAAGACGGAAGTCTACTACGAGTAATGGAGACAACATGAAGAGACGCATCGCGCTCGCGGCCGCGCTGGTCATCGCCGCCTTGGTCCCCCTCCTCGCCGACGAGGAGGCCGAAGTCTACCGGAATCTCTATCGGGAAGCGGAGGGCCTCCAGCAGAAGCACTCGGCTATCCAGAACCTCGTCGGGCTCAAGGACCGCGAGACCGCGCCGGTCATCGCCGAAGCCCTGGAAGAGATGCTCCGGACGCAAAACAACTACACGACCGCCTCCGAAAAGGAACTTTTCGCCCGCGCGCTCCGCACCGTCGCCGCCGCCCTCGGCGAGTACAAGTACGAGGCCTCCGCGCCCTTCCTCTGGATGGTCGTCGAGCAGGTCAAGGATCCCCTGGCCCGCGCCGAAGCCCTCATGGCCCTGGGCCGGATGCGCGCCCTCGCCTACGCGGAGCGGATTTCCCTCTTCCTCCGCGACCTCAACCTGAAGCCGGCGGACGACGCCGACGCGGGCGAGAAGCTCGCCTACGGCGCCATCATCGCCCTCGAGAAGCTCAAGGATCCGCGCGGCTTCTCCCCCGTCTTTTTCGCGGCGGATGGCTGGTATTCCCAGCGCGTGAAAAAGCAGGCCGAGCGCTCGCTGCCGAACATCGTTGCCGATCCTTCGGATATCCTGAAGGGCCTCATCGACACCGAGGATCCCGCGCGCAAGGTCATGGCCCTCAAGTTCAACGCGTCTTCCTCGGCTCCCGTCGAGCGCAAGAACGCCGTCGCCGCCTACGCCCTGGCCCTGGGCCACCTCAAGGCTCCGCGCGACCGCGCGGAGGCCAAGATCTTCTCCGACCTCCGCAAGCTCGCCCTGCGCAGCCTCGTCGCCTACAAGTCCAAGGACACGGGCATCGTGGACGGCGCCCTGGCTTCCTATACCAAGGGATTCGACGACGAGGAGCGGCTCCTCGGCCTCACCTGCCTCGGCAGCAACGGGACCGATCCCGCGGCTACCGCCCTCCGCGACGTGATCCTCCAGCTCAACAAGGAGCAGAAGGCCGGCGTCTCCGACGAGGTCCGCATCCGGATGATCAAGGCTGCCATCGAGAACGCCGGCCTCACCAAGAACCGCATCGTGCGGCCGGCCCTCGTTTCGGTCGCGTCGAACGACGGCAACTCGGGCTGGTCGAGCTCGGTCATCCTCGCCGCGCAGAGCGCCATGAAGGAGATACCGTGAGCGTAAAAGAACCGGAGGGGCTCTTCGCGGCCTCGGTCTACGCGGGCCGCCGCGCCGCGGTCGCCGCCCGCCTCAGGGAGGAGGGCCTCGGCGCCTGCCTCTTCGAGGACACCGAAGGCCGCCGCGACCCCTCGATCCGCTACCTGTCCGGCCAGCCCGGCGACGCCCTCCTCGTGATTTCCGCGGAGGGGCGCTCCATCCTCGTCGCCTGGGACGTCAACATGGCGCGGCTCTACGGCCGCGTCGACGAGGTCCTGGCCTACACCGACTTCTCGCGCCTGCCGCAGGCCGCCCTCGCCGGCTGCCTCGAGCGCCTCGGCGTCGCCAAGGGCTCCCGCGTCGAGCTCCCCGAGGTCACGCCCTATCCTCGCTACGTCAACTATGTCGAGGCCCTCGCGGACTACGACCTCCTTTGCCGCGGCGACGGCATCGGGGACTTCGTCCTCAAGCTCCGCGCCGTCAAGGACGGCTCCGAGCTCGCCCTTTACCGCCGCGCCGCGGCCCTCACCGACCAGCTGATGGACGAGGTCGAGGCCGCGGTCAAGGCCGGCCGGGTCGCCAGCGAACTCGACATCGCGCTCTTCATCGAGCGCGAGTGCCGCTCCCGCGGCTGCGAGGGCACGGGCTTCGAGACCATCGCCGCGGGGCCCGCGCGGAGCTTCGGCATCCACGCCTTCCCCGCCTACGGCGCCGGCGCCTTCGCGACCGACGGCATGTCCATCCTGGACTTCGGCCTCAAGGTCGCGGGCTACACGACGGACGTCACGATGAGCTTCCTCCGCGGCCGCCTGCCCGCCAGGGCGGAGCGGATGGTGGAGCTCGTCGAAGGCGCCTACGCGGCCGCGCTCAAGCTCTGCGCCCCCGGCACGCCGACCCGCACCGTCGCCCTTGCGGCGGACGCGGTCTTCGCCGCGGAGGGCTTCGCGATGCCCCACGGCCTCGGCCACGGCGTCGGCCTCGAGGCCCACGAATCGCCGGCCGTCAGGAGCCGCGAGGACAACGTCGACGTCCTGGCCCCCGGCCACATCATCACGATCGAGCCCGGCCTCTACGACCCCGAGCTCGGAGGCGTGCGCGTCGAGAACGACGTGCTCATCACCGAGAACGGCCACGAGGTCATCACGCACTCGAGGATCGTCAGGCTGTAGCCGCGCCCGATGGCGCATGAAGAAGGCCGCCCGGTGTGGGCGGCCTTCGTTTTTTTGCGTGGGTGGGCCGGGCAGGCCGGGGCGGGGGCTCGCCGGAGGACTCGGGGGCCTTTCAGCCGCCTGGGCTTCCGCGGTCGAGGCGCCCGAGCCGCCAGGGCAGGCGGGAGCCGGCGAGGAGGGGCACGGCGCCGTCGACCTCGGCGGGGACCTCCCAGGCTTCCCGGACGAGCTCGAGCGAACCGGAGGGAGCCGGCAGGCCGTAGAAGGCGGCGCCGCGGCCCGCGACGAAATCGCCCAAGGCGCCGAGCGCGCCGGCCCTCTCGAAGAGGCCGGCCAGGGCGGGGAGGGCGGCAGGCGAGGAGTAGATGCCCGCCGGGGCTCGGCCCGATTCCTTGGCGGCGCGGGCGTGCGGCGCGGAGTCGGAGCCGAAAAAGAGCATGCCTTCGCCGCGGAAGGCGGCCTCGCGCAGGGCGTCGCGGTCGGCCTCCCCCTTGAGGAGGGGCTTGCAGTAGAGGTGGGGGGAGAGCCCCTCGCCGAGGAGGTCCTCGAGCGAGAGGAGGAGGTGGTGGGCGGTCAGGGTGCCGGCCAGGCGCGCCGGTCCCGCCAGGACGAAGGCCAGGGCCTCGCGGCCGGACAGGTGCTCGAGGACGATCTTGAGGCGGGGGTAGGCCGCGAGGAGGCGCTCGAGGACCGGGAGG
>JAEUJG010000329.1 GCA_016794765.1 Spirochaetaceae bacterium
CTCGCGAGGCCGCGACCGGGACTCCTGTCCGGCGAGGCCTTCAACGCGGTTCCGTTTTAGGAAGCCGCCTATACCCAACGAGGAGAACATACATGCCGAGAGCAGTAGCCGGTACCAAGCGCAAGGATCATCGCAAAAAGATCCTCAAGATCACGAAGGGCTTCTGGGGTCGCCGCCACTCCAACTACAAGGTCGCCAAGGACGCCGCCGCCAAGGCCCTGTCCTACTCCTACCGCGACCGCCGCGACCGGAAGGGCACCTTCCGCCAGCTCTGGATCGCCCGCATCAACGCGGCCGTCCGCGCCGAGGACATGACCTACAGCCGCTTCATCGAGGGTCTCGCCAAGGCGGCGGTCAAGGTTGACCGCAAGATGCTCGCCGACATGGCCGTCCGCGACCCCGCCGGCTTCAAGGCCGTCGTCGAGAAGGCCAAGGCCGCCCTCAAGAACTGAGACAGGAATGATCAGCGTCGAGCAGGTCCGCGCCCTCGAAGAGCGGGTTGAAAAGGCGATAGCCTATATAGCCGCGCTTCGGGCGGAGAACGGCGAGCTCAGGCGCGGGCTCGAAAAGGCCGAGGGCGACCTCGGCCGCGCCGAGTCCCGCGCCGCCGAACTCGAGGCCGCGGCGGAAACCTTCCGCCACGACCAGGCCCGCATCGAGGAGGGCATCGTGCATGCCCTCGAGAAGCTCGACGCTTTTGAAGATCTCGTGGTCCGCGCGGCCGAACCCCAGCTGCAGGCTCGCGAGCTTGGGGCTCCGGCCCCGCGGACTCACGTCGCCGCCCCGGCCGCGGTCCCTCCCGCGGCCGGGCCCGCGCCCATTGCGGCGGCTCCCGCGGCCGCCGTCGCCGCTCCGGCGAGCGAGTCCCTCCCCGCCGCCTCCCCGGCCGCGGAAGCGGAGGCGCGTGTCGCCGACGAACTCTCCGACGAGGAACTGGAAGCCGCCACGGCTCCCGAGGCTCCCGCCGAACGGCCCGAGCCCGCGGCGGAAGAGCCCGTCCAGGCAGGTGTCGTATCCCCCGCCGCCAAGCCGGCTCAGGCCGCCCCCGCGGTTCCCCCGCCGAACGAACTCGACATCTTCTAGGCGGCGCGCGAGGCTATGGCCGTCCAACTCGTGACGATTGAGGTCCTCGGCGCTTCCTTTGCCGTCCAGACGGACGAAACCCGCGAATACATGGAAACCCTTCTCGCCGAGCTTGAGCGCCGCCTCGACTCCCTTCGGACGGCGACCAGGGTCTCCGATCCCCTGAAGCTCTCCATCCTCGCCAACATCACCATGCTCGACGAGCTGGCGCGCCTGCGCAGGCAGGCCGGCGAAAACCAGGCCTCCGACGAGCTCGGGCGCCTGGCGGAGCGGCTTATCGGCAGGCTCGACGAGGAGCTCGGGGCGACCGAGGCCGCGAAGACCGACGCCGCGGAGAACGAAGCCCGAACCGAGGCCCAGACCGGAGCCGATGGCGGGGCGGCCGTCTAGGCAGCCGACGCCGAAAGGCTTTTCGCCCGATCCTAAAGCACGGGCCGGTCCGTATTTAGGTCCCGCCGGGGGCCTTGATCGCCGCCGGCCGCTCCGATATACTTACAGCCCATACAACGCAAGAGGAGCCCGGCATGATTATGCCTCTCGAGCAGCTCATCGAATACGACACCAACAGCTACGAACTCACCGTCGCCGTCACCCACCGCGCCTACCAGCTCGCGGTGATCAAGGGCCCCGAGGTCGAGAAGTACAATAGCAAGGTCGTCTCCCTCGCGACCCGGCAGATTTTCACGAAGCAGGTTGAGTACAAACTCCTCGACTAGGATCCCGGTCCTCGTCCTCGCGGGGCCCACGGCCTCCGGGAAGACGGATCTGCTCCTCGAACTGTTCGGCGGCGGCGGGCCTCAGGGCCTTCCAGCCGCCGAAGTCGTCAGCGCCGATTCCATGCAGGCCTACCGCGGCATGGACATAGGCACCGCGAAGCCCGACGCCGCCCTCAGGGCCCTCCTTCCCCACCGCCTCGTCGACATCCTCGATCCTTCGGAAACCTACAGCGCCGGCGATTTCGTCCGGCTCGCCGACGAAGCCTGCGCGGAAATCGCCGCCGCCGGCCGACTTCCCGTCGTCGCCGGCGGGACGGGGTTCTACATCAGGAACTTCATCCTTGGCCTCCCGAGCGCGCCGACCGCCGACCCCGCGGTCCGCGCCGCCGTCGCCGCCGACCTCGCCGCGCGCGGCATCGAGGCGCTCCGCGAGGAACTCCGCCTCGGCGACCCGCGCGCCTACGGGCGCATCCACCGCAACGACGAATACCGCGTCTGCCGCGCCCTCGAGGTGCTCCGCGCCTCCGGCAGGGCGCTCTCCGACTTCGCGCCGCCGAGCGAGGCGAGGTCGCGCTACCGCTTCCTTGTCGTCGCGCTGGCCCGCGCGCGGGAGGAGCTCTACGCCCGGATCGACGCCCGCGTCGACGCGATGCTGGCCGCCGGTCTCCCCGCCGAGTTCCGCGGCCTCCGCGCCGCCGGCTTCGGCCCCGAGGCTCCCGGCATGAAGGCCATCGGCTACGCCGAGTTCTTCGAGGCCGAGGCGGCCGGCCTCGACCCGCTTTCGCCGGAGGGCCTGGCCGCGACGGCCGAACTCGTCAAGCGGAACACGAGGCGCTACGCCAAGCGCCAGGAGACCTTCTTCCGCGGCCTGCCCGGCCTTGTGAGCCTCGAGGCGGCGGGGGAGGGGCGCGCCGGAACCGCCGCCGCGGCGGCGGGCCTCGTTCGGCTCCTCGGGGATTTTCTGGCGGATTTCCCGCGATAACGCCGTCCAGCGCCGGGGCCGTCCGTCGCGGCGCGGGCCCCCAGCCGCGGGGCTTGGCCGCCCTAGGCCTCGGAACGCCCCGTCACGAAGAAGATCGCCGCGAAGCCCCCGGCGAAGGTGAGCGCGCAAACGAGGATGCCGAGGCCCGAAGGGAAGCCGGGAAAGACGTCGATTATCGAGCCGAGGACAAAGCCGATGATCCCGAAATAGCTGATCGCGGGCGCCTTCTCGAGGAGCTTTTCGATCAGCTTGGTGACGAGGACTATGCCCGCCAGCCCGCCCGCGGCCAGGGGAACGAGGTAGCCGAAGTTGAGGCCCTTGATGGCCCCCAGGGTGGTTTCGTACATGCCGAGGACGAGGAGCATGTGCGAAGTGCTGATGCCGGGGAGGACGAGTGCCACCGCGATGATGAGGCCGGAGGCGAAGAGCATCCCGAAGTGGGCCAGTCCGCCGCCGGAGAAGGCGCTCTCGGGCTTGGGCAGGTAGCCGAGCGACAGGACGATCGCGGCGCCGATCACCGCGGCCAGGACGTGGACGGGCTTGATCGAGGCGACCTTCGCCTGGCGCTTGAGCATGGGCAGGGAGCCGAGGATCGCGCCCAGGAAGAAGTACGTCATCGGCAGGCGCCAGGTTTCCGTCGCCCAGAGGAGGAGGCGGGAGAAGAGGAGGATGCCCAGACCGGCGCCGGCGCAGAAAAGCGCCAGGAAGGCGAGGTTCTTCCTGATGTCGGCGAAGAAACCGCTGATGGCCTTGATGAGCTTGTCGTAGATGCCCAGGATTATCGCGGTGGTGCCGCCGGAGACGCCCGGGACGAGCATCGACGAGCCGACGACGAGTCCCTTGACGGCCGTTCCGATGGATGATTTCAGCATGCGGGGCTCCTCATTGCGTGCATGTCCGCGCGGTCCGGGCGGACCGCGTCCGAATGCCTGACAGTGAAGGGTTTCGGCCCCGATGTCAAGCTCGGGGGCCGGAAGGGAGGTCCCGGCGATTCCGGGCGCGACCCATTGTCCACGAGGGGCGGCCCCCGCTATAGTCCCTGTGATGAAGCTCCCCCCCAGTTCCCGAGCCCTCCCCGACCGCAGCCGCTCCGAGGTCCGCTAAGCCGTGCCCATTGACTACGAAGCGGAGCTCAATCCCGAGCAGTACGACGCCGTGACGAGCATCGACGGTCCCCTCCTCATCATCGCCGGCGCCGGCTCGGGCAAGACCCGGGTCATCACCTTCCGCATGGCCTACATGCTCGACAAGGGCATACCCCAGCACTCGATCCTGGCCCTGACCTTCACGAACAAGGCGGCCAAGGAGATGGGGGAGCGCGTGAAGTCGGTCACGAAGCGCAAGCTCCAGAACCTCACCGTCTCCACCTTCCACTCCTTCGGCGTCAAGATCCTCCGGAAGGAGATCGAGGCCCTGGGCTGGCGCGAGAACTTCTCCATCTACGACGAGGCGGACCGGAGCCAGCTCATCAAGGACTGCGCCCGCGAACTCGGCTTCCGGATGGAGTCCTTCGACGCGCAGAAGGCGGGCGCCCTCTTCTCCGACATCCGCACCGAGCGCCGCAAGTGGGAGCGCTCCGACGACGCCTACCGCCAGCTCTACGAGGAGTACCGCCGTTCCCTGCGGATCTACAACTCCGTCGACTTCGACGACCTCATCGTGATGCCCATCGAGCTCTTCGAGCTCTTCCCGGACGTGCGGGACAAGTACCGCATGCAGTA
>JAEUJG010000336.1 GCA_016794765.1 Spirochaetaceae bacterium
CGGCATCAAGGCCTTCTGGCCGAGCCGCCGCCTCGTCGTCGACTTCATGTCCCATACCTATTCGCGCACCAAGGCCCTCTTCGGCGAGTTCGCCGCGAGCCTCGACGAGGCTGACGCCATCGTCCTCCACAAGATCTACGCCTCCGCCCGCGAGGCGCCCGATCCCTCGCTGAGCGGCAGCTCCCTCTTCGAGGCCGCCGCGGCGCGGCGAGCCGCGGCCCGGCGGGCCGCCTCGAGGCAAGCCGGCGGCTCACTCGACGCCGACGACCGGCCGACAGCCCTCTACTTCGAGGAACCCCGCGATGCCCTCGAGCCCCTCGCCGACTGGCTCCGGCCCGGCGACCTGTTCCTCACGATGGGCGCCGGCGACAACTGGCAGCTCGGCGCCGCCCTCTACGAACGCTTCAAGGAACAAGAAGGAACCCGATGATCAAAAGCATGACCGGCTTCTCCCATCGCGAAATCGGCAACGCCCGGATGCGCGGCTCGATGGAGATCAAGTCCTACAACAACCGCTACCTCGACCTCTCCATCTCCCTGCCGCCCCACCTGTCCCGCCTGGAGCCGCGCTTCCGCGAGTTCCTGTCGCAAAGGATCGTCCACGGCAAGGTGGAGCTCTGGCTCAGGATCCGTTCCCTCGACGTGCCCGTCAGGGCCAACGCCGACCTCGCGGCCGCCAAGGCCGTCGCCGCGACCCTGCGGGAGATAGCGGCCGCCGTCGGCATCGACGAACCGCTCCGCCTCGGCAATCTCCTTTCCTTCGACGGCGTCGTCGCCTATGAGCGCGAGCTCGACGAGGACGAGCTGTGGAGCCTCCTCGAAGGCGAACTCGAGGCCTGCTTCGCCGCCTACGAGGATTCGCGCCTCCGCGAAGGCCAGGCCACGCGAGCGGACATCGAGTCCCAGCTCGGCCGCATCGCCGCCGGACTCGCCACCGTGAGCGCCGCCGTTCCGGAGATCGAGCGCAGCGTCAGGACCCAGCTCCAGACCCGCTTCAAGGACGTCATGGGCGACGCGATCGACGAGGGCAGGGTGCTCGCCGAGACCGCCGCCCTCCTCATGAAGTACACCGTCAACGAGGAGATCGCCCGGCTCGGGGCCCACATCGCCTCTTTCCGGCGCATCGTCGACACCGAGGCCTCGCCGGGAAAGAAGCTCGACTTCCTCTGCCAGGAGATGAACCGCGAGGTGAACACCATCGGTTCCAAGAACATCCTCCTCCCCGTCGCGGAGGCCGTCATCGAGCTCAAGGACGCCCTGGAAAACGTCCGCGAGCAGCTGCGCAACATCGAATAAAGGAGGGGAGCAATGGCATCCCGCATCGTCGCGATTTCCGGTAAGTCCGGCTGCGGCAACAGCACCGTGAGCAAGCTCCTCGCCCAAAAGCTAGGCGTCGAGCTCATCAACTACACCTTCAGGAACATGGCCGCCGAACGCGGCGTGGACCTCGCAGCCATCCTCGCCCTGGCGGCCAAGGACGACAGCTACGACCGGACGCTCGACCACCATCAGGTGGAGCTGGCCCGGGCCAAGGATTGCGTCATCGGTTCCCGGCTCGCGATGTGGCTGCTTCCCGAGGCGACCTTGCGCGTCTACCTCTGGGCCAGCCCCGAGGTTCGCGCGGCGCGCATCCACACGCGCGAGGGCGGCAGCCTTGAGGACATCATCGCCTTCACCCGCCGCCGGGACGAGGAAGACCGCGCCCGCTACCGCCGCATCTACGATCTCGACAACGACGACTTTTCCGGCGCCGACCTTACGATCAACACGGAGCGCTTTGCCCCCGACGCGATCGCCTCCATTCTGGCGGAGGCCCTCGCCCGCAAGGCCAATCCCCGCTCCTAGCCCGCTTGCCCGGCGCGGCAAACCGCCCGCCGCCCCTCCCTTGAAACAGCCGGCCTTTCCGGCGCCTGCAAAGGCGATCGCGGAAGGCCGGCGTTTTTTGCTTGAACATGTGTACTTTTTCGCACGCAATTCTCGCCCGGCGCGCCAGGACGATCAGGCATGTGTGTTTTATAATACAATCTCGAGTCGAATCGAGTCGCGTCGCGCCCGCGCCAAGCGCGAGCAAGCGCTCGGTGGCCTTGCGGCCGCGTGGACCCCTGCATTAGGATGACGGTTCAAGGAGAAACGCGCATGGACCATCGTACTCCCGTCGTAATCGTCACCGGCGCCTCGAGCGGCATCGGCAACGCTTGCGCGACCCACCTCGCCAAACGCGGCTACAAGGTCTACGGCACGAGCCGCAATCCCGCCGCGTACACCAAGAAGGCCGATGAGTTTTTCGAATTGATCCAGCTTGAAGTCACCGATTCAGCCTCGGTCGAAAAGGCCGTCGCCGAGATCCTCGCCAAGGAAGGCCGCATCGACGCCCTCGTCTGCAACGCCGGCATGGGCATCGCGGGCTCGGTCGAGGATTCCAGCCTCGAGGAAATCCGCCTCCAGCTGGAGACCAACTTCCTCGGCGCCCTGCGCTGCGTGAAGGCGGTGCTTCCCGGCATGCGCGAGGCGAAGTCCGGCCGCGTCATCCTCCTCTCTTCCATAGCGGGGACGATGGGCATGCCTTTCCAAGCCTTCTACTCCGCCAGCAAGTTCGCCCTGGAGGGCATGCTCGAGTCCCTGCGCTACGAGATCCGCCCCTTCAAGGTCCAGGCCTGCCTCATCGAACCCGGCGATTTCCGGACCGGCTTCACCGCGGCCCGCCGCGAGGTCGCCGCCGCCGCGACCAGTCCCTACAAGAAGTACTACGACGCCGCGATGGGCGTGCAGGTCCGCGACGAGAACGCCGGACACGATCCCCTCGAGGTCGCCAAACTCGTGGCCCGCCTGCTCGAAAAGCGAGGACTCAAGATCCGCTACACGGTCGGACCCGGATTCGAGCGCTTCGCCGTCATCCTGAAAAGGATCATCCCCGGCAGGGCCTTCGAGTTCGTCTACCGGAAATACTACAAGCTTCCCTAGGACCGAAGCGCCATGTCGATCGAACGGAAAGGTTTCGGGAGCGCCGGCGGCGGGGAGGAGACGCGGCTCTTTACCCTCAAGGCCGGTCCCTTCAGCGCCGGCTTCTCGGACTTCGGCGCGACCCTTGTCGCCTTCGAGGCGCCCGCCGCCGGCGGAGGCCGCGACGACCTCGTGCTGGGCTTTTCCCGCGCCGCCGACTACGAAGGCTCGGACGCCTACCTCGGCGCGACCGTCGGCCGTTTCGCCAACCGCATCGCCCGCGGCGCCTTCAGCCTTGACGGCAAGGATTTCAGGCTCGCGACGAACAACGGCCCGAACCACCTCCACGGGGGCAAGCGCGGCTTTGACAAGCGGATCTGGAAAACCGAAGGCTACGAGGAGGGGGGCGCCGCCGCGCTCCGCTTCGAGCTCTTTTCCCCCGACGGCGAGGAAGGCTACCCCGGCGATCTTTCGGTCGTCGCCACCTATCGCCTCGACCCGGCGGGAATCCTCGACCTCGCCTTCGAGGCGGAGTGCGGCGCACCCACCATCCTGAGCCTCACCCAGCATGCCTACTGGAACCTCCGCGGCCACGACCGCGGCGGCATCCTCGACCATGAGCTCAGGCTCGCGGCCTCGCGCTACCTCCCGGTGGACGAGACCCTGATCCCGACGGGCGAACTCGCCCCCGTGGCCGGCGGCCCCTTCGACTTCCGGACCGCCAAGCGCGTCGGCCGCGACCTTGCGGCGGTCGGCGGTTATGACCATTGCTTTGTCCTCGACCGCGAGGGCGGACTTGCGGGCTCAGGCGCAGGCGAAGCCGCGCCGGCCCTTGTGGACTTCGCCGAACTCAGGGACCCGGAATCGGGCCGCCGCATGCGGGTCGCGACGAGCCTGCCCGGCGTCCAGCTCTATACGGGCAACTTCCTGTCGGGCTTCCTCGGCAAGGGCGGCGCCCGCTACCACAAGCACGCGGGGCTTTGTCTCGAGACCGAACTCTTCCCCGACGCGCCGAACCGGCCCGACTTCCCGCAGGCGACCCTCCGCCCCGGCCAGGTTTGGCGGCACGCGACGAGGTACAGCTTCTTCGTCTAGGAAATCGGAATCCCGGCCAAGGCCGGCGGAATCACCGCTTCGGGCCGTTTGCCAGGAGCGACAATCCCTCGATCGCCGCCTCGGCCGTCTCGGCGAGCCCCAAGGAATCGAACAAGGCACAGCCGTCCAGCGTCGCCATGGCCACGGCGGCGAGGAGCTCCCGACGGCGCGGCGCGGGCTCGTCGATCGATCTAAGCAGCCATTCCCGGAAGGTCCCGGCGATTTTCGAGGCATGGCCGTCGAAGGACGAATCCCCGGCCGCCGACATAGCGGCGAGGTCTAGCCAGATTCTTAGGTAGGGTCTCATTCCCGGCCCCCGCAACACACCGACGAGCCCCGCGACGACCTCGCCGAAGGGGCGGGCTTTGGGCGGGCTTGTGCCCATCGCTTCAAGGAGCCGCGTCGACACTCGCTCGAGCGCGGCGCCGAGAAGCTCCTCCTTGTCCCGGAAGTAATGCAGCAGCATTCGGTCGCTGGTTCCGAGCGCCGCCGCCAAGGGCCTGAGGCTCAGTCCCTGAAGTCCGCGCTCGAGCAGATGATCGGCGACGCCATC
>JAEUJG010000362.1 GCA_016794765.1 Spirochaetaceae bacterium
CCAAAACAAGGAGTCACGTGGTGACTTCTCCCCTTTCCGCCGCGCCCGAGGGGCGCTCCTTCAAGTACCTGGACCTGATCATGGCCTCCTTCGTGACGGTGCTCCTCGTGAGCAACGTCGCCTCCTCGGCCAAGATCATCGATCTCGGTTTTGCCGTCTTCGGCGTGCCGATGGCCTTCGACGCGGGCACCCTCCTCTTTCCGATCGGCTACATCTTCGGCGACATCCTCACCGAGGTCTACGGCTTCAAGGCCTCCCGGCGCGTCATCTGGGCCGGCTTCGCCGCCCTCGCCGCGGCGACCCTCACCCTTTGGGCCGTCCGCGTCCTCCCCGGCGAGGCGGCTTGGGAAGGCTACGCCGGCCAAACCGCCTTCGAGGCCATCCTCGGCGGCATGAGCTCCGGCGGCATCGCCCTGGCCAGTCTCCTCGCCTACTGGGCGGGCGAGTTCACGAACTCCATCGTCCTCGCCAAGCTCAAGGTCCGCACGGAAGGCCGGCGCCTCTGGCTCCGGACCATCGGCAGCACCCTCGTCGGCCAGCTCGTCGACACGGGAGTCTTCATTACCGTGGCCTGCCTTTTCCGCGTTTTCTCCTGGGAGCTCTTCGTCACCCTCGTCCTGACGAACTACCTCTTCAAGTGCGCCATAGAAGCCTTGATGACGCCCGCGACCTACGCCGTCGTCCGCGGCCTCAAAAAAGCCGAAGGCGTCGACGTCTACGATAGGGAAACGAGCTTCAATCCCTTCAAGGCCTAGGTTCCGCCCTCCAGGCCAGGAGCGCGCCGCCATCGGCGCGCTTTTTTATTTACATTACCAAATCTATTGACACAAATGCCCATATAATGCAAATTATCTCCATTACAACAAGTAAAAAACATCACTCGGAGGAATCCATGAAGCGCATCATCGCCAGTCTTCTCCTCGTCGCCACCGCCGGTTTCGCCTTCGGCCAGGCCCTGCCCAAGAGCGCGGACCAGATCGCCAAGGAAAAGGCCCTTTCCAAGCAGGTCGTCGAGGCGACCCTCGCCTCCATCAAGGCCGTCGGCCTCGAGGAGACCATCAAGCTCGTCAACGCCAAGGACGCCCGCTTCCTCAAGGGCGACGTCTACGCCGTGATCAACGGCTACGACGGCAGCATGCCCGCCAACGCCGGCAACCCCAAGCTCGCCGGCATGAAGTTCTCCCTCGACCTCAAGGACGCGAAGGGCAATCCCATGCGGATGATCGAGATCGCCAAGGCCAATCCCCAGGGCGGCGAGTTCGAGTACTGGTTCTCCCACCCCACCCTCGGCAAGGTCCTCAAGAAGTGGTGCTGGATCAAGGAGATCCCCGGCGGGGCCGGCTACGTCTCCGTCGGCATCTACCTCGAGAACTAGGCCTCCCGCCACCCCGATCGGGCAAGGCCCGCCCCCTCGCGGGCGGGCCTTGTTCCGCCCTCAGCCCTCCCCCGGCCTCCCGCATGTAAAAACCGCAACCAAGGAGTGTACCTGATGACCCGTTTTTCGGACCTGAAACTTCGCACGAAGATAGCCATTGTGGCCTTTTCCCTGATCGGCGCCCTCGCCGCGACCCTCGGCATCTCCCTCTCCGGTTTCGGCCGCCTCGACCGCGAGCTCGGCCATCTCGTCACCGACGCGATTCCCCACGCCTTCCGGGCCTTCGAGCTCGGCTCCGACCTCGAGCGGATCCACTATCGCCTCTACAAGATGATCTCGCTCGCCCAGGCCCAGTATGGCCAGGCCGAGATCGCCACCCTGGTCGAGGATACCTCGAGCGACCTCGACGACTTCGAGAAGCGGATCACCGACTTCCTCCAAAACGACATCGAGGCCGGCGACGACGAGGGCCGCGAGGCCAAGACCGGCACGCTGGAGCGCGTCGCAACCTATGCCGCCTCCGCCAGGACCCACTTCCAGCTCGTCCTCCTCGACGTCACGATGGCGACTTCCCTCATGCCGACCGTGGACGAGCAGTACGCGACGCTTTCCGCGATGATCCGCGCCTACGCCGGGATCGAGCGGGCCAAGGCCGAGGCCAACGCCAAGGAGACGAGCGACCGCTCCGGGAGGACGGGCTTCCTCCTCCTCGTCTTCGCCGCCCTCGCCTCCCTCGCGGGCTTCGTCGTCGTGGTCCTGATCGGACGCTCCATCGCCCGGCCCGTCGCCCTCCTCGAGGCGACGATCCACCGGATGGGCGAAGGCGACCTCACGACGCGGACGGGCATCCGGACGAAGGACGAGATCGGCAAGATAGCCCAAGACGTCGACCGCCTCGCGGAATCCTTCGGCGCCCTCCTGTTCGCCGTCAAGGACCGCGCCGCCAGCCTCGGCGAGCGGGGCGGCTCACTCGCGGCCAACGTGGAGGAGACGAGCGCGGCGGTCACGGAAATCAACGCCACCATCCGCAGCACCGAGCGCCAGCTCCAAGAGCAGAGCGCCTCGGTCGAGGAGACCTCGAGCGCGGTCCAGCAGCTTTCCCGCAGCATCGCCTCGCTTTCAGGCGCGATCCAGGAGCAGGCCGGAGTCCTCGCGGACACGGCCAGCGCCCTCGAGGAGAGCGGCGCCAACGTGGCCTCGGTCAAGCGGGGAGCCGCCTCCGCCAGCCGCTCCGCGGCCGAGCTCGCCGCCGCGACCGACCTGGGCAAGGCCAGCCAGGAGGCGGTCACCGCGGCCATCGCGGCGGTCGCCGAATACTCCACCCGCCTCATCGAGAGCACGAAGGTGATCAACGACATCGCCTCGCAGACCAACCTCCTCTCCATGAACGCGGCGATCGAGGCGGCCCACGCGGGCAACGCCGGCAGGGGCTTCGCCGTCGTCGCCGACGAGATCCGCAAGCTCGCGGAGGCGAGCTCGACGCGGGCGCGGGAGATCGAGCGCGACCTCGGCCTCGTGACGGGACAGATCAAGGGCGCCCTGGCGACGAACGAGGAGGCGGCGACCGCCTTCTCCCGGATCTTCGCCAAGTCCGCCGAGGTCCGCCGGGTCATCGACGAGGTGAGCGCCTCCATGGACGAGCAGGAAAAGGCCTCCGAGTCCATGCTCGCCAGCATGCGCCGCATCGACGAGCTCACGCGCGAGGTCACGGACGGCAACGCGGAGATGCTCCGCGGCAACGAACACATCGGCCGGCAGGTGGAGCGGCTCCTCGGCGTCAACGCCGCGGTCGTCCAGAACAACGAGGAAATGAGCCGCGGCACGAACGAGATCGACGCCTCCATGCGCGAGGTGGCCGAACTCTCGATCCAGACCAAGAACCTGATCGACGAGGTCTTGGAGGAAAGCTCCCGTTTCAAGGTCGCGCACTTTACGCCGGAAGGTTCATGATCTAGTATTAAATCATGCAAAAAGTGACCGCGATGGGGGGGGCCGGCCGATGAAGGTCAAGAGCAACCTTTCCATCGCCACCAAGCGCTGCCTCCACGAGTCGCTCGCGCCGGAGATTTTCGCGCGGATCGCCAAGGAAGTGCTTCCGGGCTACGACCTTCCGGCCCGGACCGGCTTCCCGGCGACGGTGCCGGTGCCGGGACAACTCGCGGCCGCCCGCTTCGTGGACGACGTCATAGCCGAGGACCGCTTCCTCATCCTGATCGAACGCCTGGCGCGGCTCGACCGCGAGGGCTTCATGGGGCGGCCCCACCGCGTGGACGGGCTCCAATCGATCATGCGGAGCGTCGCCGTCGAGGGCTACGTCTGGGACGAGACGACGGAGCTCTTCATGGAGGACTCGCGCATCCGCCGGACCCCCGACTGGGGGCGCCTCCTCGAGGGCGAGGAGCGCCGCTTCACCCTCCTCCGGGCGGACGTCGTCAAGAACTCGCGCCTCGTGCGCGTCCACGGCGAGGCCGCCGCCCGCGGCGCCTTCGAGGACCTCCGGAACATCTTTGCCCGCTGTGTCGAGCATCGCCAGGGCAGGGTCTGGCGCTGGGAGGGCGACGGCGCACTGGCCGCCTTCCTCTTCGGGCACTCCACGACGAGCGCGGTCCTGGCGGGCATCTCCCTCCTCAACGAGCTCTTCCTCTACGACCGCATGCACAACAGCCTGGGCGAGCCGCTCAAGATCCGCGCCGCCGTCCACACCGGCCCCTTGCGCTATTCGAACGACATCGGGGTCCTCTGCAAGCAGGAAACCATCATGGAAGTCGCCGACGCCGAGGCGAACCAGACGCCGGTCGGCGCCCTCTCGATGACCCCGGCCGTCGCGGCCACCCTCGACCGCGTCCTCCTGGACCGGTTCCATCCGGCGGCGGAGTCGGGATCGCGGCTCCTCGTCTACGAGATCAAGCTGGCCACGCCATGAGAATCCTCATCTACGCGAACGAGCCCGAGGACCGCCGCCTCGCCTCCGCCTTCCGCAAGGCCGTCCCGCCCGAGTTCGAACTCGAGTACCTCCCCCTCTCCGCCTTCAGCCGGAGCTTCAAGAAGAAGGCGCCCGGGGCCTTCGTCTACATCGACGCGGCCGGCCTCGACGCGGACAAGCTGGCGGAGCTCGGCCAGCGCCTCGGCGAACTCGGGGGCGGCGGTTGGGGCGTGATCGACAAGGCCGGCGAGATCGCCGATCCTGCCTCGCTCTTCTTCAACGGCGCCGAGGACTACCTCGGCCCCGCGCTGGTCCGCGGCGGGCTCGAACCGGAGCGCTTGGCGGCCGCCTTCGACTACGCCCGCGTGGAGGGCGACGGAGAAGAGGAGGACGAGGAGGCGATTCCCGAATTCCGCGGTTGGAACACCATCGCGGAGGGGACGCAGATCGACGTCCGCTTCTGCTACGCCGCGATCGGCAACCAGAAGGAACTCCTCGAGCGCATCGGCGAAAAGCGGCTCAACAAGCTCTGCGCGGACTTCGCGGCCTTCCTCGAACCCTGGTCCGCCGAGGGCGGCGGCATCGTCTGGATCAAGGAAACGACGCGGAACCTCCTCCTCTACCCGCCGCGGGACGAGGGCAGGAACCCCGTCCTGGCCGCCTTCCGGCTCATCCTGGACCGGGCCTTGGTCGGCTACGAGGTCTTCCGCCTGGAGACGCCGCTCACCTTCCGCTTCGCCTTCCACGCGGGCACGACGCCGTGGCGGCACCCCGGCGCCACGGGCACGGTGATCTCCGAGGACGTCAATTTCATCTTCCATCTCGGGGGAAAGGCCGCGGTCGACGGCAGCATCGTCGTCTCGGAGGCCGCCCAGGGGGCGATTCCCGCCTGCCTCGGCGACCTCTTCGCCGGCGGCGGCGACTACGAGGGCCGGAGCCTCTTCGTTTCCAAGCGCTTCCGGGACTAGCGTTGCCCCGGGCGCCGCGACAGGCGCGTCGCGGGGGCCGCTCCGCGACCGCCGCCCCGGGCAAGGCGGCCCAAGCCCGGCGCGGCCGGCCGGGCGCCCGTCGGCGGTCTAGCTCCGCTTCTTGAACAGCCTCAAATTCTCGAAACGCTTCTCCTCGCCCCGCCTGAGCCGGCCGATGTTGGCGCGGTGGGTAAAGGCGATGAGGGGCGCGAGGAGGAGGCCGAAGCCGAGGAGGACCGGCGAGACGGGGAGTCCGGCCAGGCCGAGGAGAAGGATCCAAGCGGGGAAGGCGCAGGCCGCCGCGATGGAGCCCAAGGACACGATGCCCGTGGTAAAAAGCACGAGGGCGAAGACGAGGCCCGCCCCGGCGGCCGGAAGCGGCGCGGCGGCGATCAGGGCGCCCGCCGCCGTCGCGACGCCCTTCCCCCCCCGGAAGCCCGCGAAGACGGTCCACACATGGCCGACGACGGCGGCGAGGCCGCCGAGGAGGCGCAAGGCCTCCACCGGCAGGCCGGAGGGCGCGCCGAGCCGGGAAATGAGGAGGGCGGCCAGGGCGCCCTTGCCGACATCGACCACGACGACCGCGAGTCCGGCCTTCCAGCCGAAGACGCGGAAGCTGTTGGTGCCGCCGGCGTTGCCCGAACCCTCAGCCCGGATGTCCTTATGGAAAAACAACTTGCCGATGATGATGCTCGTCGGGAAGGAGCCCGCCACATAGGCGAGCGCGACCATCGCGAGGAGAGAAAGGGCGGCGCTCACGCCCTGCCTCCCGCTCCCGCCGTCCCGGCCGCGGCGCCGGCGGCCGCCCCGGCTTCTTCCTCGGGGAGGAGGAAGGCCAGGGCTACCGCGCCGAGGCCGGCGTGGGCGGCCAGCGCGGGAGAGACGGGGGTGATGACGAGCTCCCGCTCGAGCTCGAAGGTTTCCGCGAGGACGCGGGCGAGGCGGGCGGCCTCCTCCGGCGCGTCGGCGTGGCCGATCATCGCCTCCAGGCGGGCGCCGGCGGGCAGGTTTTTCCGGAGGGCGGCGACCAGGGCCTTCACGCCGTTCCGCGCGCCGAGGTAGAGGCCGCCGGAGACGGCGCGGCCCTCGGCGTTGATCGTGATGAGGGGGCGCAGGCCCAGGGAGCGCGCGGCGAGGCCCTTCACGCCGCCGAGCCTGCCCGAGCGAATGAGGCCCGCGAGGTCGGGCACCGCGACGAAGAGGCGGCTCCGGGCGGCGAGCCGCGCGGCCAGCGCCTCCACCTCGGCGGCGCCCGCCCCGGCGGCGGCGGCCTCGGCGGCGCCGCGCACCACGAGGGCCGCGCCGACGGAGATGGACCGCGAGTCGACGACGCGCACGCGTCCGGCGCGGCTCCCCTCGGCGGCGGCGCG
>JAEUJG010000167.1 GCA_016794765.1 Spirochaetaceae bacterium
TTCGGGAGGGGCGCCGAGAATGCGGCGACAGCCGGCTCGATCGTGCCACAAGCCTCCGAATCGCCAATCCCTTCCATCCGGCACGAGTCCCGCCGCGACAGGATTCCTGTCCAGATAGGAATACATGCGCAAATAATCGAAAAAGCCCGACAGGATGCGCGAGAAAAACCGTTCCCCCCACACATGGCCGGTCAGGCCGCGAAGCCGGTTGTAGGCCATAGCGAACACACCCAAGATCCAGCGCATGATGGCGGAAAGACATTCTCCCGCGCCCGGCCGGATGATGAAATGAACGTGATTGCCCATGATGCAGAAATTGCCAAGGCGAAAATCATATTTCCTCTTCGCTCGCGCCACGACCTCGAGAAACAGCTCCTTTACGGCCGGGGGATCGAGGATCGGCTCGCGGCGGTTGGCCCGCGCCGTCACGTGGTAAACCGCGCCGTCCTGCAGCACTCGGGATTTCCTCATACGCCCGCTACGCGCCTGGCGCACGGTGCTGATTGAGCTGTTTAAAAAAACAACAGGGACAGTCCCCGAATTTCCTCAAAGCGAAGACAAAACCCGACAGAGAAACAGTTGCCCCTCTGTCGGCATAGATTCTTTTCTCCGCCTTTATAAGCCTGTCCCCGTTCCTGGATCCACCGCACTCATCATTGGCTAGGGACAGTCCCTAAAAAGTTACCCCGTTGATCCAGGTAGGACCTCCGAGCCTCCGAGGGACAGTCCCCGAAATTCACCGGAAGATGCCGATCAGAGCTTGAACAAAAGCTCCTCGTAGCTCGGGAAGGGCCAGGACCCCTTCTCCATGACGCGCTCAAGGGCGTCGCCCGCCTCCCGCAATTCGGCCATCCGCGGCGAGACCGATTCGCGAAAGGCCCGGGCCGCGGCGAGGGGCTCCTCAACGGAAAGGGCGGATTCGAGGGCCGCCTCCAGGCGCTCGGTCCGCTCGGCCAGGAGGCCGGCGAGCTCGGAAACGCGGCGGGCCCTGCGCTCCTGCGCGGCCGATGCGGCGCCGCAGCCGGCGAGGTCGGAGGCTTCCCGCGCGATGGCCGCGGCGGCCCGGCTCGCCGCCGGGAAGATGGAGCGCCGCGCCATGTCCGCCATGAGGCCGGCCTCGACGTTTACTTGCTTCGCATAACGCTCAAGATAGACGAGGCAGCGGCTCTCGAGCTCCTCCCGCGTGAAGACGCCGAGCCTCGACAGGAATGCGACGTTCGCCTCGGAGGCGAATTCGGGGATCGCGTCGACCGCTGAAGCGTAGGCCGGGAGCCCGCGCCGCGCCGCCTCCCGCGCCCATTCGGCGGCATAGCCGTTGCCCGAGAACACGACGCGGCGGTGCTCGCGATAGGACTCCGCGGCGATCCTGAGGGCCGCCGCCCCAGCGGCTTCCCCGGCCGCGCTCGCCGTCTCGAGGGAGGCGGCGAGGCGGTCGAGGGCCTCGGCCACGGCCGCGTTGAGGAGGGTCGCGGGGGTCGCCACCGACTGCGAGGAGGCCACCATGCGGAACTCGAACTTGTTGCCCGTGAAGGCGAAGGGGCTCGTGCGGTTGCGGTCGGAGAGGTCCTTCGGCAGCTTGGGCAGGCAGGGGGAACCGGTCTCCACGCGATCCCGGCACGCGGAAGGATCGGCGGCGCCGCGAGTGACGGCCCCGCCGGCGGCGTCGAGTCGCGCGACGGCCTCGTCGAGGATCCGCTCGAGGTGCTCGCCGAGGAAGACCGAAATCACGCTTGGCGGCGCCTCGTGGCCGCCGAGCCGGTGGTCGTTGCCCGCCGTCGCCGCCGCCGCGCGGAGGAGGCCGGCACGGCGGTCCACCGCCTCCACGACGGCCGCGAGGACGAGGAGGAAGCGGGCGTTGGAGGCCGGATCCTCTCCCGGCTCGAGGAGGTTCTCGCCCCGGTCGGTGGCGAGGGACCAGTTCACGTGCTTGCCCGAGCCGTTGACGCCCTCGAAGGGCTTTTCGTGGAGCAGCGCCGCCATCCCATGGCGCTCGGCGACCTTTCGGATGGTCTCCATCACGAGCTGGTTCGCGTCGGCCGCCGCGTTGGCGGAGGCGTAGACCGTCGCGATCTCGAACTGGTTCGGCGCGACCTCGTTGTGCTGGGTCTTGGCGGCGACGCCCATCATCCAGAGCTCGTCGTTGAGTTCCCGCATAAAGGCGCCCACCTTCTCCTCGATGGCGCCGTAGTAGTGGTCCTCCATCTCTTGCCCCTTCGCGGGCATGGAGCCGAAGACGGTCCTCCCGGCAAGGAGGAGATCGGGCCGCTTTCGGAAAAGCTCCCGATCGACGAGGAAGTACTCCTGCTCGGGGCCGACCGTCGGCGTCACGCGGCGGCTGCGCTCGTCGCCGAAGGCGTGAAGTATGCGCAGGGCCGCGCGGTTGACCGCGTCCATCGAGCGCAGGAGGGGAACCTTCTTGTCCAGCGCGTGACCGTTGTAGGAGACAAAGGCGGTCGGTATGCAGAGGGTCACGCCGGAGGGCGAGCGCTTCAGGAAGGCGGGACTCGTCGCATCCCACGCCGTGTAGCCGCGGGCCTCGAAGGTGGCCCGGAGCCCGCCTGAGGGGAAGCTCGAGGCGTCAGACTCGCCCCGGACGAGTTCCTTGCCCGAAAACTCGACGATGACCCGTCCGTCCCCGGTCGGCACGATGAAGGAGTCGTGCTTTTCCGCGGTCAGTCCCGACAGTGGATGGAACCAATGGCTGAAGTGGGTAGCGCCGTGCTCGACCGCCCAGTCGCGCATCGCGCTCGCGACCATCTCCGCGATGGCGGGCGACAACTCCCGCTCGCCGGCCTGGACTTCCTGGAGCTCGGCAAAGATCGACTTGGGAAGGCGTTCGCGCATCAGCGCGTTGGAAAAACAGTGGGAACCGAAGACTCCCTCCAGCCTGGACTCGGCGGCGATGCTGCTCATGGACTTCTCCTGTGGATAGCGTATGCCATGTATTAGCAGACTTCGTGCCATCGAAACAAAAAGAAAAAAAACAGAGGAGTTTTTTTGATATCGAGATCGGGGGAGCGCGGTAGAGCTGGTGAGCCAGATTTGAGGGACAGAGCAAGACCGACCGCGACAGGCTTGTTTTCGCTTAGCTCTTGATTCCGCCACATCTCGGCATCGCCCTGTCGTCATTTCACGCAGGAGCGCATTTGGCTGGAGCTGTCGGACCGGGCGAGCGCTGGTCGATTCTCGCACCAGCCACGGAATTGGCAACATATATGTAGCTTTCTGGATTATTTCCTACTTCCGCGTACGAAACCGGTGCCAATCGATGCCAAAGCGCCGAAGAGCGAGGCCCATGCGGCGCTCGGTGACCCCAAGCCGACGAGACGCGGCGGCGGCGTTGCCGCCCTCGATCTTCAGGGCTTCGACGACAAGTTCCCTCTCGAGCCGCGCGAGCGCGGCATCGAGGGTGGAGCCGGGCGGCGTGCCTGTGGATTCGGCCGATTGGAGGCTTGGAGGCAAGTGATAGGCGTGAATGACGCCGTCGGAGGACAGGAGGACCGCCCGCTCGATGGCATTTTCGAGTTCCCTGACATTGCCCGGCCAATGATAACTCGTAAGAAGATCGAGGGCCGGCGTCGAAATGCGGGCTATGGGCTTGCCGATCCGCCGCCCGATTTTTTCGGCGAAATGATCGGCCAAAAGGACTACGTCGCCTCCCCGCTCCCTGAGCGGCGGAAGCCGGAGGGGAAAGACCGCCAGGCGGAAAAACAGGTCCTCCCGGAAGCGCCCCTCACGTACTTCCCGGTCGAGGTCCCGGTTGGTCGCCGCGACGATCCTGATGTCGGCCCTGATCGGCCGACCGCCGCCGACGCGCTCGAAGCTGCGCTCCTGGATGACCCGGAGCAACTTGGCCTGGAGGCCGAGCGGCATCTCGGCGACCTCGTCGAGGAAGATGGTGCCGCCCTCCGCGAGCTCGAAACGGCCGCGGCGGAGGGCTTGGGCGCCGGTAAAGGCGCCCCGCTCGTGCCCGAACAACTCGCTTTCGACGAGCGACTCGGGGATGGCCGCGCAGTTGACGGCGACGAAGGGTCCGGTGGCGCGGCGGGACGCGGCGTGAAGGGCGCGCGCGGCCAGCTCCTTGCCCGTGCCGCTCTCCCCGGTGAGGAGAACTGTGGACTCCGCGGGGGCCACCGTCGCGACAAGGGCCAGGAACTCGCGCAGGGCGTTCGACCTTCCCACGAGACCGTAGTCCGACTCTCCGACGGAAGCGGGAACCGTCTTTCCCGCCGGGGAAACCGCGGTCGCCTCAAGTCGCCGTCCTTCCTCCGCGTGGAGCGCCGCGCGGCCTATCCGCCGGCGGAGGGAGCAGGCCTCGGACAGAAGGGCCGCGGCTCGCTCGACCAAGGCCTGAAGCTCCTCCGTGGCGATTCCGGGAGCGGGATCCCCGTCTCCCTGACGCAAGAGAAAAGCCAAGAGGCCAAGCGCCGAGCCCTCCGCCAGGACCGGGCTTGCAAGGAGGCGCTCGCCGCCTCCCTCCTCGCGAAAGGAGACGCCCCGCTCGAGAATCCCGCCGAGGGGACCTTCGCCCAGCCTGAGCACTGTCCCCCGGGGAAGGGCGAGATGCCTGGCAAGCCCGGCCTTCCCCGATCCGGCAACACCGGATGGAGGGGCGACCAGAACCGTCGGCGCCTCACCGGGGACAAAGGAGAGGGCAGCGAGCGAGGCGGCCGCGCCCAAGGCACGCTCAACCCGCTCGACGAAGGGAGGGAGGGCGTCGTCAAGGGTGGTATGGCGGTTGAGAAGCCGGGAAAGCTCGTAAAGGAGGGAAAGTTGGCTGTCGGGCGGCGCGAGGAGCGCGGCGGCATCGAACGGCATGAGCGATAGTGCCCAATCGAGGTCCACCTGCGCAAGCCTTGGATCCCCATCCGGCCCTGATACATCACGCTTCCACCCATAGAAACACGGACGCCCTGCGACTATACTGCCCCTGCACGCCGCGGTCGATCACAGGCCGCGGGAAGGGACGGAGATCGGCAATGGCAACGAAGATCGGCATCATCGGCGCGGGCAAGATCGGCGAGGCGCTCGTGCAGGGCATCCTGGCCCAAAAACTCGCGTCGCGCGAGGAACTCATGCTTTCGGTTCGCTCGGAAAAGCACCGCGCCGAACTGGAGGCGCGCACCGGCATCAGGACCCTCACCGACAACCGCGAGGTCGCGGTGGCGGCCGAAACCATCGTCATCGCCGTCAAGCCGAAGAATGTCGGCGAGGTGCTTGACGGCATCGCCGACCTCCTCGGGCCGAAGAAACTCGTCATCTCGACCGCCGCCGGCGTCCCGCTCGAGCTGCTTGAAGGGCGGGTGCCCGCCGGCACGCCGGTCATCAGGACGATGCCGAACATGGCGGTCGCCATCGGCGAGGGCATGACCGCGCTTTCGCCCGGGAAGACGGTTCCCGCCGAACGACTCGACTGGGCCACCTCGATCTTCAGGGCCTGCGGCCGCGCCCTCGTCGTCGGAGAGGAGCACATGGACGCGGTGACGGGGCTCTCCGGCTCGGGGCCCGCCTATGTCTACATCATCATCGAGTCGCTCGCCGACGGCGGCGTCAAGCTCGGCCTGCCGCGCGACGTCGCGACCGAACTGGCGGCCCAGACCGTCCTCGGCGCCGCCGCCAACGTCCTCAAGACCGGCGAGCATCCTGCGAAACTCAAGGACCAGGTCACGACGCCGGCCGGCGTCACCATCGACGGCATTCTCGAACTCGAGGAAGGCCGCGTCCGCGTCACCCTCATCAAGGCCGTCGTCAAGGCGGCGGAGCGGGCGCGGCAACTCCTCCACAAGGCCTACTGAAGGCCTGGCGCCAAGCCGCCGCCTGCCGCGGGAGCCTAGGTCGCCAGGAGAACCTGGACGTCGCAGACGTTGGTGTTCGTCGGACCTGTCTTGACGAGCCCGCCGGCAGCCGAGAAAAAGGCGTAGGAGTCGTTCTCGGCGAGGGCCGCCGACGCGTCGAGGCCGGCGGCTTCGGCGTCGCGGTGCAGCTTGAGATCGGCGAAGGCGCCGGCGGCGTCGGTGGGACCGTCGTTGCCGTCGGTCCCCGCCGAGAGGAAGGTCAGGCCCTCACCGTCCTTCGGCGCCCGCCCCAAGGCCGCCAGGAAAGCCAGCGCCATCTCCTGGTTCCTGCCTCCCCTGCCCTTCCCCCGAAGCGTGACCGTCGTCTCCCCGCCGGCGATGAGGCAGGCGGGCCTCGTGAGGGGAAAGCCCGAAACCGCGATATCCTTGCCGATACCCAGGAACAGCAGGGCCGCCTCGCGGGCCTCGCCGGTGACCCTCGACGACAGCACGAGACAGTCGTAGCCGCGGCGGCGCGCCTCGGCCTCGGCCGCGCCGAGCGCCAGACGGTTGGTGCCGACCAGGATCGTCCTTGTCCGCGCGAAGCAGGGATCGCCGGGCTTGGGCGTATCGGCAAGCCGCCCGGCCGCGCCCTCCTTGAGCCTTTCCGCCACGGCCGCTGAAAGCCTTTCCTCTATGCCGTAGCGCCGGACGATGCCGAGCGCGTCGGCGAAACTCGTCGGATCGGGCACGGTCGGGCCGGAGGCGATGGCGTCGAGATCGTCGCCAACGACGTCCGATAGGACCAAGGCCACCACCGTCGCCGGCGCAAGCGCGGCCGCCAAGCGCCCGCCCTTGACGGCGGACAGATGCTTGCGCACGCAATTCACCTCGTGGATGGTCGCCCCGGAGGCGAGGAGGAGCTTGGTCGCCGCGGCCTTGTCCTCGAGGGACAGTCCCGGCGCCGGCGAACAGAGGATCGCGGAGCCTCCGCCGGAGACGAGGACGAACACGAGATCGCGCTCCGTGAGGACTGTCCCCAGGGAAGGTCCCAAGTCGAGCAAGGCCGAGGCCGCAGCGACCGATCGCTCGTCGGGAACGGGATGCCCCGCCTCGAGCAACCGGATTTTCTCCAGGGCCTCGACGTGTCCCTCCTTCACCGCCACGAGCCCGCCGGCAAGCCTGTCGCCCAGCGCGCGTTCCAGGCCGGCGGCCATCCGCGCGGAGGCCTTGCCCATGCCCGTGGCGAAGATGCGGTCGAACCGCGCCAGCGGATATCGCAGGGTCTCGAGCTCTGTCCCCACGACGAGGTCCGGCCCCGAGCCGGTCCCCGCCGCGCCCTCCTCTATCCGAACGGCGCGATTGACCATCGGCTCGGGATCCACCCGCTCGACGGCGGCGCGAAAAATCGCCTCCGCGTCCTCTCGTGCGTTCATACGCGGCCGCCTTTCGCGCCGGCCTTTGCGCCGCTCTTCTTGTCGGTCTTGGCCAGTGCCATTTCGGCCAATTCAAGATTGCGGGCGACTTGGGGCGAGCGCGCCAACTCGAAGGCACGTTCGAAAAGCCCGCGGGCCCGGAGCGGGTCGAGCAGGTCGTTCAGCGCTATCGTGCCGGCGTTGTTGAGCGCCGGCCAATTTGTGGGATCAAGGAGGGCCGCCTCCTCGAACAGGGCCGCAGCCGCGGCCTTGGTCCCGGCCTCACGGGCGGCTTCACCTCGCGCGAACAGGTCCATGGACTCCCTGCTTCGGGCAAAAGAGTCCTCTTGGGACCAAATTTCGCGCCGGCACTCCAGGATGAGACGCGATCCGGAGTTCCGTCCGTCCCGCGCGGCTTCGGGGCAGGCCAGAGCGGCCGCATAGCGTCGCTCGGCCTCCTTCCGCTTTCCCCGAGCGTAGGCGATGTCGCCGAGCGCGGAATGCCGATGGAAAGACTGCCCATAGAGGCGCTCTTCCTTGAGGATAAGCCTTTCGGCTCCCTCGGCGTCCCCCTTGGCGAGGAGGATCACGCCGAGATTCCGCAGCACGCGGAGCGAATCCGGTTCCTTGGATTCGAGCTTGCGGAACCAGCGCTCGGCCTTGGCGTAGTCGCCCTGCACGAAGGAGTTGAGGCCAAAACGCTCGTAAAAAGACAGGAGAAAAGCGGCCATAGGGGTAGTATCTCCGAGGGGAACCAGGCCGAGCCCTTCCGCGACGCTCGCTGAGACCGTTCCCGGGACATCGGGGACAGTGCTCGGCCTTGGCGAATACGATGGCCGCCCCCGAAGGGGCGGCCCCAAAAGATCAGATGAAGATGTCGAGAACGAGGACGGCCAGGAAGGCGACGACGCCCTCGACGGCCGTGGCGGAGGTGTAGACCTTGTACGCCGTGCTGACCGGCATGTTGGAGAACTGGGAAACGACCCAGAAGTAGGAATCGTTGGCGTGGGAGACGACCATGGAGCCGGCGCCGATCGCGATCGCGGTCAGGGCGGGATCGAGGCCGAGGGTCGCCAGCATGGGCGCGAGGATGCCCGAGGTCGTGACGATGGCGACCGTCGAGGAACCCTGGGCGGTCTTCAGCGCCGCCGAGATGATGAAGGGCAGGAACATGCCGAGGGGAAGCCCGGCCATGTTCGTCTTGATGAACTCGGCGAGGGGCGACTTGGCAAGGATCTCGCCGAAGGAGCCGCCGGCGGCGGTGATGACGAGGATGATCGCCGAGTCCTTGATGCCTTCGCTCATCCAGCCGTTGATGGCCTCGTGGATGCCGCCCTTCCGCACGAGAAGGAGGGCGACGAGGACGCCGATCATGAGGGCGGAAACGGGATCGCCGAGGAAGGAAAGGAGTTTCTGGAGGCCGGCTTCGCCGAAGGGCTTGGTCGGGTACTCCGCGATGGACTTCATGAAGATGAGGACGAGGGGCAGGACGATGGGGAGGAACGAAAGGAAGGTGTTCGGCAGCTTGCCGTACTTGGCCACGATGTCGGAATAGGACTCGTGGACATCCGGGGAGATGTGGTACTTCTTGGCGACCTTGAGGGCCCAGAACAGGCCGGCGAGGGCCGCGGGGATGGCGGCGATGAGGCCGATGAGGATGACCTTGCCGAGATCAGCGTTGAGCGCGGCGGCGGCGGCCAGCGGGCCGGGGGTCGGCGGAACCATGACGTGGGTCGCGTAAAGACCGGTCGCGAGGGCGACGGCCATGACGGCCATGGAGGTGCCGGACTCCTTCGCGAGGGCCTTGTTGAGCGGATTCAGGATGACGTAGCCGGAATCGCAGAAGACGGGAATGGAAACCACGTAGCCCGCGATGTTCATGGCGAGGGGGGCGCGGTTCTTGCCGACGAGCTTGAGGATCGCCTGCGTCATCGAAAGGGCAGCCCCCGTCTTTTCGAGGATCGTCCCCATGATGGTGCCGGCGACGATGACAATGCCGATCTTGGTCAGCGTGCCGCCGAAGCCGTTCTTGATGTGCTTGAGCACGTCGAGGCCGGGAAGGCCGATCGCGAGGCCGTAGGCGAAGGCCACGCCGATGAGCACGAGGAACGCGTTCACCTTGAATTTGCCGGTGAGCACGATGATGATTGCGACCGCTATGACGAGCATAATGATCGCGAGACCGCCAGAAACCATGGCTACCTCCGAATGAGGGGATGTTGTTTTATGGTATGTTCAGGTTTTCGAATTTTGAAATGGAGCGGATGCGCAATCGAAGCGGGCGCGGCTGTGCACCGTGCACAGACCGCTCAGGCACGAAGGTCGTAGTACCGCGACAGCAAGGAAAGCAGGTCGAGGGCGCGGGGATCGCGGCGGGGATCACGCCCCAGCAACCGGGCCAGGCGCTCCATCCGCGCCGAAAAGGTATTCCGATGGACGCCGAGCCTCGCCGCGGCCTCCTTGCCGTTCAGGGCGCTGTCGCTGAGGGCATCAATCGAGGAGCGCAGGTTCCGCGCCGCCTCCTGGGGCAAGAGCGCCGCGATCCCGTCCAAGGCCGCCACAAGCTCGGCGCGGGGAATGCGGCTCGCGAGAAATTCGAGAAGGTGATCATACAGAAACACGATCGGGACCGCCGGCTCGGGGAAACGCTCGGCGAGCCAATGAGCCTGGCGGTAGGCGCCCCGGTAGCGGCCGAAGTCCAGCTGGAAGGCGCCGGCCCAGGCGCGGAGGCGCCCGCCGCCGAGGGCAGCGGTCGCCGCCTCGACATAGGCCTCCAAGCGCGACTCATACCCGCTGACGATGCCGCCCTCATCGAAGCGCAGGGCCTTGAAGACCAGGACATGGCCCTCCGGCGTGGCGCAGGAGATGTCGTCCATGCCATGGAGAGGACTTCCCTTGATCCGGAGCAGGGCCTCGGCCGCCTCGATCCCCTTGGGCGGCAGGAGGAGGAGCGGCGCCCGCGGCAGGGTCGGATGGTAGCCGAGCTTGTCCGCCAGCGCTTCGACCGCCGAGCGGGGCGCGTCGTCTTCGTAGAGGAGGAAGTTGATGAGTAGGTTCTTCCGGTCCTGCCGGCGAAAGGCCTTGTCCTTGTAGGCCTCGAGCTCGATCATCGACTCCACGCTGGTCTTGATGGCGTAGGCGAGCGGCCCCACCTCGGAGGGCGAACCCGTGACGCCGACGACGCCGATCGTCTCCCCCCGGTGGACGATCGGGAGGTTCACGCCGGGCTTCATGCCGGCCGGCAGGTTCGCGCCCGGCTCGACGCGCTCCTCGGCCGCTCCCGTCGCCACCAGGCGCTGTGCTGCGTCATGGTAGTTGCCGATGCGGCTCGGATCCCTGCTGGCGATGATGACACCGTCCCGGTCCATGATGTTGATGTTGTAGTCGAGATGCTCGCCGAGCTTTTTCAGAAAGGCCGCGGCGGAGCCGGCGTCGAGCAGCGAAGATTCCATGAAACAAGTATAGCCGAAGGAATCCGCCCCGGCAGGCCGGGGTCACGATACCGCGTTTGCCTTTGCCCCTCCCGGGGACAGAGCTCAAGGTTCCCCCGGGGACAGTGCTCGCCTCCCAAGCAAGCCGTTTCCCGGCGCAAAAAAGGCGGAGCCCGTCGGCCCCGCCTAAAAATGTCGATACTGCGTGTCCGTCAGCCGGCCTACCGCTCCGCCTATTCCGCCTCGCCGAGATAGGCCTTGCGCACTCGGTCGTCGGCCAGGAGTTCGCGCCCGGCGCCGTGGAAGGTCATGCGGCCCGTCTCGAGCACGTAGCCGTAGTCGGCTATCTCGAGCGCCGCCTTCGCGTTCTGCTCGACGAGGAGGACGGTGACGCCCGTCTTGTTGATCTCGCGGATGATGTCGAAGATCATCTTCACGACGAGGGGCGCGAGGCCGAGCGAGGGTTCGTCCATCATGAGGAGCTTGGGCCTCGTCATGATCGCCCGCCCGACGGCCAACATCTGCTGCTCGCCGCCGGACAGGGTGCCCGCCCGCTGCTTCATGCGCTCCTCGAGGCGCGGGAAGAGGGAGAACACGCGGTCGCGGTCCGCGGCGACTCCCGCCCGGTCGCTCCGGGAATAAGCGCCGAGGGCCAGGTTCTCGTCCACCGTGAGGTTCGGGAAGACGCGGCGGCCCTCGGGAACGAGGACGACGCCCTTCTCGACGATCTCCTTCGTGCCGAGGCCGGTCAGGCTCCCGCCGTTCCAGGTGACGTTGCCGGAGCTCGTCTTGACGAGGCCGATGATCGCCTTGAGCGTCGTGCTCTTGCCGGCGCCGTTCGCCCCGATGAGGGTGACGATCTTGCCGTCGGGCACCTCGAGGGCGACGCCCTGGAGCGCGTGGATTCCGCCGTAGTGGACGGACAGCTTGTCTATCGTGAGCATCACTCCACCCCCAGGTAGGCTTCGATGACCTTCGGGTCCTTGCGGATCTGGTCGGGCGTGCCCGCCGCTATCGTCACGCCGTAGTCGAGCACGTACATCCGCGAACACACGCCCATGACGACCTGCATGTGGTGCTCGATGAGGAGGATCGTTAGGTCGAAGCGGTCGCGCACGCGCTTGATGAACTCGAGGAGCTCGACCGATTCCTGCGGGTTCATGCCCGCGGCCGGTTCGTCGAGAAGGAGGACGCTCGGCTTCGTCGCGAGGGCGCGCGCTATCTCGAGGCGCCGCTGCTTGCCGTAGGGCAGGCTCGTCGCCGGCTCGTCCGCGACGGAGGCCAGTCCCGTCGCCTCGAGGAGCTCCAGGGCGAAGGCCCGGGACTCCTTGGCGCGCCGGCGATAGCCGGGCAGCCTGAGCGTCGAGGCGAACCAGTTCGGCCGCTCGCGCACCGCGCAGCCGACGAGGACGTTCTCGAGCACGCTCATCGTCGGGAAGAGCCTTATGTTCTGGAAGGTGCGCGCGATGCCCGCCTTCGTGATGTGGTGGGGCTTGCTCCCCGTGATCGCCTTGCCGTCGAGGAAGATGCCGCCCTCGGTGGGCGCGTAGACGCCGGTGATCATGTTGAAGGCGGTGGTCTTGCCCGCGCCGTTCGGTCCGATGAGGCCGACGATCTCGCCCGCCTCGATGCCGATGTTGAGGTCGGAGACGGCCGTGAGGCCGCCGAAGCGCATCGTCGCGCCCCTGGTTTCCAGCTTCACGCGGCGCCTCCTTTCTTTCCGCGCGGGAGCAGCCCGGCCTTGGCCAGCCGGTCCCACGACAGTTCCTTGTCGCCCATGAGGCCCCGCTGCCTGAAGATGACGACGATCATGAGCATGAGCGAGAACACGACCATGCGGAGCCCGGGAAGGCCGTCGGTCTTGAAGAAGACGAGGTTCAGGGGCCCGTCGAGGAAGCGCATCGCCTCCATGAGGATCGTCACGGCGATGGCCGACAGCACGGAACCGGTGATCGAGCCGTTGCCGCCGAGGACGACGATGAGAAGCACGTTGAAGGTCAGCATGAAGGTGAACATCTTCGGGTCGATCGTGGTGATCATGTGGCCGAGGAGGGCGCCGCCCACGCCGGCCATGAAGCTCGACGCGGTGAAGCTCACGACCTTCACGCGGAACACGTTGACGCCCATCGCCTCCGCGGCTATCTCGTCGTCGCGGACCGCCTTCATCGTCCGGCCGTAGCTCGAGCGCGTGATGAGCGCCATGAAGAGCACCGCCAGCGCGGCCGCGCCCCAGACCACCCAGGTCGTCGAGTTCTTGGGGATGTTCTTGAGGCCCTGGGCGCCGTTCGTCAGGCGCTGCGCGTTCGTGATGAGGACGCGGATGATTTCGGAGAAGCCCAGGGTCGCGATGGCGAGGTAGTCGTCGCGCAGGCGCAGGACCGGCGCGGCGATGACGAGGCCGACCGCCGCGGCGCAGAGTCCGGCGATCGGGATCGCCACCAGGAAGGGCAGGTTGAAATTCTGGAGCCACGGCGCGAGCGGCTCCAGGAAGAAGTTCATCTCCTTCACCTCGGGGCTCATCGTGAGGAGGGCGCTCACGTAGGCGCCCACCGCCATGAAGCCGGAGTAGCCGAGGGAGAAGAGGCCCGTGAAGCCGTTGAGGAGGTTGAGCGAAAGGGCCAGCACGATGTAGATGGCGGAGAGGTTGAGGATGCGCATCGCGAAGCCGCCGAGGTTCTTGTCGGCCAGGGCCAGGAGCCCGGCAGCGGCGGCGACGGCGACGGCCGTCAGGATCGAGTTGCGTGCTTTCATGGCTTCACACCTTCACCGTCTGTTTCTTGCCGAGGAGCCCGGAGGGCTTCACGAGGAGGACGAGGATCAGCAGCACGAAGGAGAGGGCGTCGCGGTAGCCGGTGAGCGCGGGCAGGAAGGCGATCACCATGATC